>NZ_WBYY01000068.1:0-15020 GCF_048985645.1 Exiguobacterium sp. A1_3_1
GATGATATCGTCCTGTTTCGCCTGACATGCGATTTCAATTGCCGGGAATCCAATGTTTCCTGCCAAATGTACACGCCGCGTACCGGTTTTCAACAACTCATGGACCAGCGTCGTCGTCGTCGTTTTCCCGTTCGATCCTGTGATGGCAATCCACGTCGCATCGGTTGCTTGATACGCTAGTTCTACTTCTGTCCAAACCGGAATGTCGCGTCGTAAGGCTTCTTGTAGCAGATCGATGTAATACGGAATTCCTGGATTCTTGACGATCAAATCGATGTCATCGAGTAGTGTGAGCGGGTGCTCACCGTAGACCGTCTTAACATCGAGTGATGCAAGCGTCGCTTGATCACTCTCGGACGGCGTTTTCCCGTCATTGACCGTTACTTCTGCACCAACACTCGCTAAATACCGAGCTGCTGCGATTCCACTTTTCGCCGTTCCGAGAACGAGCACTTTTTGATCATTCCATTGTCGTTGTTCCATTGTTGAATCGCTCACTTTCTCTCTTCTTTTTTATTACACGAATAGATAGGCGATGAATGCCATCAAACAGCTGATTCCTGCGAATGTACCGACGATCCGCCATTCGCTCCAACCGACCATTTCGAAGTGGTGGTGAATTGGGCTCATTTTGAAAATTCGTTTTCCTGTCGTCTTAAAGGAGATGACTTGTAGAATGACTGATAATGTCTCGACAACGAAAACGATACCGATTAAGACGAGTAGTAATTCCAGTTTTAAGACAATCGATAGACCTGCTAATGCAGCTCCAAGTGCAAGTGACCCTGTATCTCCCATGAAGATCTTCGCTGGGTGCGCATTGAATAATAGGAATCCGATCAAGGCACCGACCGCTGAGAAAGCAAAACAAGCAGCGCCTACTTCATCTGCGATAAACCAACTGTATAATCCGAAGAACAAGAATGTTGGAATCGCTGTAAATGATACGAGACCGTCCAATCCATCCGTCAAGTTGACTGCATTTGAGAAACCAACTAACCAGAACAAGGCAACAAACGGATAGACGATACCGAAATCAAGCTCAAAATCGGTAAATGGAATCGATAGATACGTCGCGTCACTTGTAAATCCACCACTCAACCAGACAAATAACAATCCGACGACGATTTGTCCAAGTAATTTTTGTTTTGAATTCAGACCAAGGTTACGTTTCTTGACGACTTTGATGTAATCATCAATAAAGCCGATAACGCCATACGCAAGTGTTAAAAACAGTAACGATAATTGTGTCGTCGATAGATCGCCCATGACGACTGCACCGAGAACGCTGACGATCATCGCGACAAGAATGACGATTCCACCCATCGTCGGTGTTCCGGATTTGACCTGATGCCATTGCGGTCCTTCTTCCCGAATTTCCTGACCGAACTTCAATTGGTGTAGAAACGGAATCGCTTTTGGCATGACGAGTAATACAACAAGAAATGCAAGAATAAGACTGATGAATAATGTGATCATAGCAGACACCCTTTTTCAAAAATTAGTTTTCGTTCAGATAGGTTAATATCCGTTCAAGCGCCATCCCACGTGACGCTTTCAATAAGACGATTGTTCGTTCTCCGAGCAATGGGCGCAATCGTTTTGCAGCATCCTCGACGGTTGTCGCGAATTGGATTTGAACAGACGGGTCGCTGATTCCTTCAGCAATCCACGCGCCTTTCTCCCCTACTAGGATAGCATGCGAGACAGGTAACGCAATCCGCTTTCCGACCGAGGCATGTAATAAGCGTTCTTGGTCCCCTAATTCATACATATCGCCGAGGACGAGAACGCGTGTCGTATACCCTTCCAGCGCAGTGACCGTCTCAATCGCTGCATTCATTGATGTCGGACTCGCGTTATACGCATCATTGATGACCGCAGTCTCTTCAAAGAGTAATCGTTCCATCCGCATCGGTGTCAATTCAACCGCATCGAACCCTTCTTGAATCCGGGCGTCCGTCACGCCAAGTGCACGTGCTGTCGCAATCGCGTATGCTGCATTTCGGACTTGGTGTTTCCCTAGCACTGGTAGGTGAAAAGCGGTGCCATCGTAAGTAAAGGCCGTTCCAAAGAACGTTGCTTCCTTCGTTTCGATCCGGTACGTATTTCCGATTTGATAGCCGATCTTCTCCGCTTCGACTTCTGCGAGAAGTGGTTCGTCACCATCAACGAATAAATGACCACCTGGTTTGAGTCCGGATTGAATCTCAAGCTTCGCTTTGGCGATGCCACTGCGTCCACCGACTTGCTCCGCATGCGATTCGCCGATGTTCGTGACGAGTGCGATATCTGGCTCAGCTAGATTCGATAGGAATTCAATATCGCCAAACCCGTTCATTCCCATCTCAAGCACAGCGACTTCCGTATCAGCTGGCATCATGAGAATCGTTAACGGCATTCCGATATCCGAATTGAAGTTTCCTTGTGTCTTATGTGTCTTAAACGTCGTCTTGAGTACGCTCTCGACCATGTCCTTCGTCGATGTCTTCCCATTTGATCCAGTGATGGCGACGATTTTCGGCGCAATCTGCAGTAAGTATCGTTTTGCGATGTGTTGCAGGGCAACCAATGGTTCATCGACTTCTAAAAAGACGATATCGATGTCTGGTCGATCAATGCCTTTCTTCCATAAGGTGACGATCGCTCCTTGGTTTTTTGCACCTTCAAGGAATCGATGACCATCAACGCGTGCTCCTTGAATCGGAACATAGAGACCGTCTTCAAGTTGTGCGCGTGAATCCGTTGCAAAATGACGAACGATACGATCATCTTTCACATCGAGATGCAACCATTCAGCGAGTTGCGTAATTGTTAACATGATATATACCTCCATTTGATGACAGCAAAAGAGGACGAATGCAAAAGTCAACGAATGACTCCTGTTCGTCCTCGTCTTCCTGTAGAAATCAGGAAATTTGCCCCACCGTTATTCTTTAGGTTCAGCTAGTTCGACCGTTAACTTTCCATTTTCCCTCACTAGTGTACCAGTTCGAGCTGATTGTTTGGTTACAAAACCTTTACCAATGACATCAAGCTTCAAGTCATACAAGCTGACGAGTTTTTTGACGTCTCGCTGCGACCACCCCGTCAAATCCGGCATTTTGAACGTATTTGCTGTCTTCAGCAAGACACGCTCTCCGCTGACGAATTCTTGACCACGAGACGGAATCTGCGAAACGACTTCAGCACCATCGCCTAGGATGATTGGAACAGCCTCTTGTTCTTTTGCTAAATCCGTCGCTTGTCGGGCACTCTTCTTGATGTAGCTTGGCGTAATTTTCGCTTTGACATCCACCGAGTCCTTTTGCGTTTCCGGTTGAATGCTCCGGTATTGCAATGCTGTGTTCATGACACTCTTGAACACCGGACTCATGATGAGTGGTCCTGAAACAGACGATTCACTTTTCGAAGGACGATCGACTGCGATGTACATGATCAATTCCGGATCATCTTTTGGCGCCATACCGATGAACGAGTGAATGAATTGTCCTTGAATGTATTTCCCATTCTCAGAAATTTGAGCTGTACCGGTCTTCCCGATGACACGGTAGTCTTTCAACTTATACATTTGCCCGGTTCCGATTTTACTATTGACGACACCATCAAGTGCATCCCGCGTCGCTTTTGCCGCCTCTGCCGAAATCGGCTTACCGACGACTTCTGTTTTCGCCCGGTACGGTGCTTTATCCGTATGATCCGCTTTTTGGATGATATGCGGTTTGACCATCTCGCCGTCACCAGCAATTGCCGTTGCCCCTTGAAGCAGTTGCATTGGTGTGACCGCAGTCGATTGTCCCCATGACGTAATGAGCGCATTCAACGGTTTCGACAAGTCAGATTGACTGTTTACTTCTCCCGAGATGTCTATACCCGTTCGTTGGTCAAAATGAAACTTCTTAAAGTATTCTTTATAACGCTCAATCCCAAGTTTTTCTGCTGTCAACTTCGAGAACATGACGTTCGAGGAGTGATAGACTCCTTCGATCATCGGAATAGTTCCCCAACCGACATCGTTATAATCCTTGATGACCGTTCCTTTGTAGTTATAACTACCCGATTTATACATCTCATTCGGACGGAACACTCCCGCATCAATCGCCGCTGCGAGCGTAAAGATTTTCATCGTCGAACCGGGTTCGAACCGTGACGAGACGGCAAAATTCGTGAAATCTTTCATGTCACGTAAGTTCGGGTTGAACGATGGACGATCCGCCATGGCAAGGATTTCACCGGTTTTCGCATCCATGACGATCCCTGTCGCATTTTTCGGTTTGTACGTGTTGTACATTTTTTGCATTTGTTTCTCTAGCGACTGTTGAATGCGGTGATCGATCGTCAAGTACAGGTTTGACCCGTCCTTCGGTTCATTCGAGACACGCGACGAGCCTTGGATCAACGGATTACCGCTCCGATCTTTCTCGAAGACACGTGCCCCGTAAGATTCGCTTAAGGCATCGTCATACTGTTTTTCGATCCCCATTTGTCCCTGTAACGCGACACGACCATTCTCCTCGGTGATCTTTTGGACGAATCCAAGTGTATCGGACAAGAAGATACCATTCGGGTAATATCGTTTCGGCTCTTCAATCATCCGGATTCCAGGAAGTTTCAACTTATCGATCTTCTCTTTTTGATCGAGCGTCAAATCATTTCCTTTTTTTCCGAATTCGATTTGCGAACGATCTTTGTTCTCAATCAAATAGGTCTCCAGTTCCTTCGTCGTCATCCCAAGAATCGGTGCAAGACCTTCAGCCGTCTTTTTAAAATCGACGATCGTCTCGTCCGGATCTTTGACGCCACCTAGTCGGTAAATACCAATCAAATGATAGGATGGAACATTGATCGCGATCGGTGAACCGAGTCGGTCGAAAATTTCACCGCGTTCTGCCCCGAGCGTCTCCTGAGACTCCCATCGCTTTTTCTCAGCATAGGCGATCATGTCTTCCCCATGGAATTGTTTTGTTGTCGCCAAGTATAAAAATCGACCAATGAACACAAAAAAGAGAGTAGCAAATATCACCATGATAAAGGCTACTCTCCAACGGGATTTTTTCAGTGGATTCATTTAGGAATCACCTTGATGTTCCCTTTACGCATATCAAGACCCTGTTCTTTTGCAATCTTATAAATCCGTTCCGGAGAGCTTAAGTTCGTGACCTCTAGTTGTAAACGTTCGTTTTCTTTTTTGAGTGATTGTGTGACTTGGTTCTCTTTCGCTAAATCACGGCTCACATTATACGCTTCGTTATGCGTACTGATCGTCAAACTCCCAAATAACACAAGACCACCAATCATCGCGCTGTATAAGAATTTTTCAAAGGGATACAAGCGATACTTCGGACGGACGGCGACGCGACGCGCGATATCTTCCGTCTTTCGTGGTTCCTGAACAGGTTGTTGACGAACGGGTTGAACCGTTTGGACCGATTTACGAAGTGGTTCTGCCATTGGAATGCTCCTCTCAAGTTTCTTTCATTTTTTCAGCAACTCGTAATTTTGCCGATCGGGCGCGACGGTTATCATCGAGCTCTTCAACACCCGCCGTAATCGGCTTGCGTGTGACGAGTCGGAGTTCCGGCTCCATTTCGACGGGAATCATCGGTAACCCCGGTGGAAGCTCGGGTAGTGATGATTTTTCTTTGATTGCTTGTTTACACATGCGATCTTCAAGTGAATGGAACGTAATGACACATAGACGTCCACCGACCCGTAATAAATCAATGGCTTGGTGTACCGCACGATCAAAGACGTTCAGTTCATCATTGACAGCAATCCGGATTGCTTGGAAAGTCCGTTTCGCAGGGTGACCACCTTTACGTCGTGCTGGTGCCGGAATCGCATCCTTGATCAATTCGACGAGTTCAAATGTCGTCTCGATCGGTCGCTCTTCCCGCGCTTTTTCGATTTTACGCGCAATCTGTTTCGAGAATTTCTCTTCCCCGTATGTAAAGAAGATACGTACGAGATCATTGTACGACCACTCATTGACGACTTCGTAAGCAGAAAGTGGAGAAGATTGATCCATGCGCATGTCGAGACGTGCGTCGTGATTGTAACTAAATCCCCGTTCCCCTTCGTCTAATTGTGGTGAAGAGACACCGAGATCGAATAAGATGCCGTCCACTTTCTCGACGCCATGTGCTGCTAATTGCTCTTTCAGATAAGCAAAATTACTCTTTATTAAAGTAAAGCGACCTTCATACGCCGCGAGACGTTCTGCTGCATGAGCGAGGGCGACATCATCTTGATCAAATGCGTACAGATGACCTGTCGTCAATTGCTTGACGATCTCTTCGCTGTGTCCTGCTCCACCTAATGTACAATCGACGTAAATACCGTCGGGTTTAATCGCGAGTCCTTCGATCGACTCCCATTTCAATACTGTTTCATGCTCAAACATGTCCTGCCTCACCTTTCACTGTCCTTGAAGGACGTTACTCTTTTTCAATGTATCACATTCTCTCGTGAAAACGTTACGAAAATGAGACAGTTTCCTTGATTTATTTAACTTTTGTGTAATTTTCGCTAAAAAAGAGAAAAAACCTGCTAGTTTCAGCAGGTTTAGAGGAAAATCTTCAGTTGATCACTCGTATTCGCTTCATAGGCTGTTCTTAAGTCCCGAACAAAATCAAGACCATGGTGATTCAACCACGGGAGGACAGAATGAATCCGCTCTTGTGGCGCTCCATCAGGAAGAAGATGATAAGCCGTCTCTTTATATTGCCGTGTCTGTCGGTCAAACTGACGTCGATCTTCTGCCAGTAGACTAGCAATTGCTTGATCGAGCTGTTTCTTGACCTTCTCACTCTTACTCGATGTCCGCAGTAGATTCTGTTCGAGCGAGAGGAATTCCGAGACGAAACTGTCTTTTAGCATCGCTGCCGTCTGCATACGTCCTGTCATCTTCTCTTCTGAATAGAGCGGAATCGGTACGCCTGATCGGACGATTTCTTCGAGCGACACCTCAAGTTTAGCAAGACGCTTTTCATCGCTACGGCGCACGAGTAACCCACCCATGCGGGGAATCAATAACGGCATCGTCCAATTCAGGTGATGAAAGAGCGGTCGTAAGCGTGTCCAGTATGCTAACTCCCCCGGACCCCCGATATAGGCAAGCGTCGGGAACAGGTAATCCTGCATCAATGGACGTGTGACGACACTGTTGGAGAAACGTTCCGGACTGGCGTACAGCAACGCGATCAATTCAAGCTCCGTATATTGCTTTCCTTGTTTTGTCTCGAATCCGTCTGCTGTCGGATACAGTAACTGACGACCGTGATCATCGACGAAAAGATGCGCCGCTTCCTCGTTCAAGAATGTATCCGGTAACTCTTGCGTCTGTGAAATACCATCCGTCAATGCTCGTCTAAATTCCGCATTGTCTTGAATCAACCGTTCAAAGAACGGAATCTCGAGTTCACGGACAGAATGTGTATCCGCATCAAAGAAGACGATATCAAAATCGATCAATTCACCGATCAATTGTGAGAAAAACATCCCATACGATGTACACGCTTCAACGAGTTGCTTCAGGCGCGCAACTAATTGTTTCGTATGAACCGTTTCTGGCATTGCTCGGAATGTCTCTTCGATGATTTCAAGAAGTGCTGCTTGATCAAAAGAGAGCCGACTGACCGAGCGGGCAATCGATTCTGAAGGTGTGACAGCGATTTTACGCGTTTGATAATCCGCTGTCGGAACGTAAACATGGTTAATCTCATCAAAATCGTGATCTTCGGTCGCGAGCCAAAAAATCGGAACGACAGGTCGCCCAAGTGTCGTTTCCGCCTGCTTCGCGACCTTAAGACAGGTCAACAATTTATAGATGGCATATAATGGTCCGCCAAAGATACCCGTTTGTTGCCCTGTAATGACAACTTGAGCTTCACCCGTACGAAGCTTCGCGACACGTTCCCGCAAACGCTCCGTCATGTTCGGATTTTGGCGTTCGAGTTCGTCTGTCAGTGCCGCAAGATGCGGATAGTGACGTTCTTCAAGCAAACGGCTCCTCGACGCTAAACCACTCTCTCCAAGGTGGTCGACATATGTTAAGAATTCTTCTCGTGAAGCACGATGCATCAACGAGTTATCATCGTATAAGGCTTCAAATGGTTGTACCTTCAAACAAAATCCCTTCTTTCTTACCTAACTGGTCAGCTGATGAACAGTTGACGAATACCGAGTACGAACAGTATGAAATGGACGGGTAATGCCAGCAAGATGATGATCCGCCAACTGTGGCGAATCATTTGTCTCAAATCAACATCAAGTTGACGAATTCGTTGCCAGAGTGCATTCAACGCAAACACCAACAACACGACGATGACAATCCACCCTAAGTAATTTGTTCCGGTCAAGGCAATCAATGCAACATGAATCGCATACAGAACGATGAATGTTCCAAAGTCGAGTGCAAATCGAACGGCCTTCCCATGTTTCCGAAATAGAAGTAGAAAGACGAGATACAACGCAATCAGGCTGAATAAAGGAAAAATGATGAAGACTGTCACTGCGGACCCTCCCTCTGTTTGATCTGTTCATAATAAAAAGATAAACGTGGCGTCGCAGTCGTCGCCTGACGTAATGCGTATCCAAGTATCGGTTCTACTTCCGTTCGTCGTCCATACTCAAGATCTCGTAACATGGAAGAACGATTTTTGCTCGTATTCTTCATGATCCGCTCGATTTCGGAATAAGTAATGTCATGGTGCGGGAAAATCGTCCGCATTTCGTCAAATAATTGACGGGCTTCTTCTCGATAAGGCATCTCTAATAAGGATCCATTCTCAACACCGTAATAAGCCGTCACTGGATTGATGACGACGTTGATGAACAGCTTCGTCAATAAAACGGCTTCCATATCTGACTCAAGTTCAAAGCACAGCTGCTTTGACGACAAGTTCACTACCTCTTGATTTCCGTAGCGGATGCGTCCTTTTCCAGTATGCTGGACTTCAAACGGTGCAGTGCGCATGGCACCATGTTCGACGACACCAAATAAGACATGCGGCAATTGCTCTTTCCATTTCAAATGATCCATTCCATTTTGCAGGAACATGACGGGACACGTCAGCCGTTTAAGGAATGGAATCACACTTTTTATATCATACGACTTTGTCGCGACAAACACCAAGTCTTCTGACTCGAGCCGATCAATCTTCCGGATCCGTACGAGACGACTCGCTTGTCCATCGCGAATGATTGGTCGTTCCTCCTCTTGTTCTTGTCGCACATAAAGCGTGACTGCATGATCTTCCGATAAATAAGAGGCAAGCAATAACCCGATGGCACCCGCGCCAATGATTCCAACATTCATCTATTCCTATCCCCTTTCATGAAAAAAGCGACCTTAAAACCGATTTCTCGATTCGAAGGTCGCTTTTATACCGATCAATCAGCTTATTTGCTGACGATTTCTTTACCTTTGTACGAGCCACATGCTTTACAAACGCGGTGTGAAAGTTTCATTTCACCACAGTTTGGGCACTCGACCATACCTGGTACACGGAGTTTGAAATGAGTACGGCGAAGACGTTTGCGTGTTTTCGACGTTCTGCGGAATGGTACTGCCATCGTTGTCCACCTCCTTGAAAAAATACACTCGCCTTTACTTCAGAAATCAGGAATCCTGATCTTTTTTAAAGAACTGAGCGAGACCCGCGAGTCGCGGATCGATTTTTGGTTCGGTTTCCTCTGGATCTTCTTCAGAAAGAATCGTCCAGCCTTCCCCCTCAACCAACTGATTCTCTTCATCATCCCCATGCACTTGCACTGGCACATGAAGTAAAATCAATTCTTGCACGAGCGGTCGAAGATCGACCGTATTCCCGATCGGCACGTTGATGTCATCTGCTTCGTTCGAAACAGCATCGACCTCGAGCAGGAATGGCTCGATGGATTCAATCTCGAATGGATAAGCGACGTCATTTAGCGTCCGGGCATCCGGAAGCGTCATTTCGCCGGTAATCCGAAGATTGAATATTAATTGATTCGATGTAAACGATGCATTTGCACGAACGTGCACAGGTTGCACCGCCCGGATATCCGGATGGAGGGCGACTAGCTCATTGAGCTCGATCGTCTCGTTAACCTGAAGTTGACCCAGATTGCGCAATTTATTCAATTGCATCAGGGACCATTTCATCCGAATCACCTCAATTGCAACAATATGAATTATAGAGAGGACATCTTGTTTTGTCAATGTTTTTTCTTTACACTGAAATCGCTAGAGAACGAACACTTTTGGACGTCTTTATCCATATTACCGCACTTAATTCGGTTTGCAAAGGAGAAAGTTTTCATGAGGATGACAGCTATCATTTCAGAGTACAATCCGTTTCATAACGGACACTATTATCAAGCGACGACAGCACGACGGGAAACGGATGCCGACGTCATCGTCGCCATCATGAGCGGGACGTTCATGCAGCGTGGTGAGCCCGCCTTTACGGATAAATGGACACGTGCTCAGGCAGCCGTCGCGAGCGGTGCCATCGATCTCGTTCTTGAACTTCCCTTCTATTTTGCTGTCCAGCGTGCTGATCGCTTTGCACTCGGTGGTGTGACGATTGCCGAGACAATCGGCTGTCAGTCGCTTTCGTTTGGAAGCGAGTACGGAGATATCAAACCTTTTCTGCATGCGGCAGCGGAACAGATCGAAGAGACACCTGCATACAAGCAAGCGTTACACGATGGATTATCAGTGGGCCTCTCTTCTGCTCACGCCGCCAGTCAAGCATTCAGGAGCGTCTCACAGACGCTTGATTTGACACAACCGAACAATACGCTTGGCTATTATTACGCTCGCGCCGCAAATACCCTATCGCTCCACACGACGAAACGGATTGGAAGTGGCTACCACGACTTATCCACCGGGGACATCATGAGCGCCACCGCGATACGCGCCCATCATCAGACACACGGTCAGCTGCTCGCACTTCCTGAACAGACCGAAGACGTCTTAGCAAGTGCCTCTTTCGCCAACTTCTCGCATTATTATCCATGGATTCGACAACGTCTACTAACGACTCCAGTACCCGAGTTGATGCGAATCGCTGGGATCGACGCTTCGTTAGCACCACGACTCATCGAAGGGGCTAAACAAGCAACGACGTTCGACACCTTTCTGAATTACGTCAAAACACGCCGTTATACGCGGACGAGCCTGCAGCGTGCCTTGATCTATCTATTGACCTCAACGACGGCAGAGGAGGTCGCACGGATCGATTACGACCATGTTGATTTCGTTCGTCCCCTCGCCTTTTCAGAACGAGGACGACAGGCACTCAAAACCATCAAAACGCGGACTGCCGTATTCAGCACCTTCACGAGTCATCCTTGGCTAACGAAAGAAAGCCAAGTGACAGCTGCATATGCACTGCCCTTGGCTCGCTACGACGCGTTGCTTGAACACCGTCGCTTTCCTTATTTCGCTGGAAGTTCTTCTAAATAATCAATCGCATCTTCGACTGTCTTGATCGGAACGAGCTTCATGTTCGTTCCGAGTTTTTTGATGGATGGTTTTGCTTCTTTGTAGTTCTCTCCTGCTGGTACGAACATGATTTCTGCTTCTGCCTCGTCTGCAGCGACCACCTTTTGCCACGCTCCACCGATTGGTCCCACCTTGCCACCTTCTTCAATGGTTCCTGTGCCGGCGATTTTATGCCCTTTCGCCAAATCTCCCGGCGTCAATTGATCATAGATTTCAAGAGTGAACATCATTCCTGCAGAAGGTCCCCCGACGTCTTCGACCTGAAACTCGATCTCAGGATCCGTCTTCACGTTCGAGATCGGGAGCGGTTCGTAAATGCCGAGCCCGACTCGCTTGACCTCTTTAGATAACTGATCCACTCGAATCGTCGTCTTCTTGTCTTCCGATTTACGCGTGAACTGAATCGGAACAGCTGTTTTGGCTTTTTTTGCTTGAATCGTCTTCATGAAACCTTCAAATGACGTAATCGGTTTTCCGTCAACACTTGTAATCCGATCCCCTGCCTTCAGTTTCCCTTCGGCTGGACCACCGGGAATGACGCCGGAGACGTAGACCCCTTCGAAATCGACATCGACCTTTTGATCCGCTAATTCATACGCTTCGATTGTTGCGTTATGTTGTGCTTCTTCCATATACAGCTTCTGACGCGTTTCATACTGCGCGTCCGACTCGCCGTCGTACAGATAATCACTTACACTCGATGTTTCGGAGAACGGTAGAAATAAGCTTTCAATGAGAAAGTAAGGCGTTGCCCGACGTTGTGCGATCGTCAGCATCATCAAATCTCCCGGTTCCTTGTCGCCTCCAGATACTTCAATCAAATCTTCCGTCGACGTCGCGTCACCCGGATAGGAGATGAAATAAGGAAGTGGTAAGAAAAATACGATCAAGGCAGCGATGATCGCTGCTAAGGCAGGTTTCCAAGCTTTCATCACAGTTCTCCTTTCGCATATTTCTGACGTAGCGCCTCTTCGACGGAAGGCGGTACGAGATCGACAACGGAAGCACCATATTTGGCAGCTTCCTTGACGATCGAAGAACTCAAGAAGGAATACTGATTATTCGTCATCATGAATAGTGTCTCGATTTGATCGTTCATCTTCTTGTTGATAGAAGCGACTTGCATTTCGTATTCAAAATCCGAAACTGCTCGTAAACCGCGTACGATCGCGGTTGCTCCAACTTCCGCCGCATAATCGACCAGTAGACCATTAAAGGAATCCACCTTGATTTGAGGTAGGTGCGATGTCACATCGGCAATTAACTCCATCCGTTCCTGGACAGAAAAGAGTGGTTGCTTCGAAGAATTATTCAGTACTGCAACGATGATCTCGTCAAAAATCGGAACGGCACGCTCGATGATGTCTAAATGTCCGTTCGTGATCGGATCAAAGCTACCTGGGCAAATGGCGATTCGTTTCATTCGTGGTCTTCCTCCGCTTCCATGAATTCGTACAATGTAATCGAGATGACAGCGGAATAACGAAGTCGACGCACGACTTCTAGTCGTCCGATCTGGTCCGGTAATTCAACCGCTGAGTCATGTTCACAGACGATGACACCATTGTCCGTCAACATATTGTGTTGCTCTATGTACGTGACATGTTCCGTCAATCGCTCTTTTGCATAGGGAGGGTCTAGATAAATCAACTTAAACGGCTCTTCAGATGCGAGTTCCGTTAAAGCGATCGCTACATCTTTTTTCAAAACACGTGCTTGGTCCGTATAGCGCGTCGTTCGTAAATTATCTTGGATCGTTTGGATCGCTTTATGGTGTTGGTCGACGAACACCGCCTCATCGCATCCTCTTGAAAGAGATTCAATCCCAAGACCACCGCTCCCCGCAAACAGATCCAGTGCTCGTCCTCCGTTGAAATAAGGACCGATGACGTTGAATAAGGATTCTTTTACCTTATCCGTCGTCGGTCGTGTTTGATCCCCTGGCACTGCTTTTAATCGTGTACCTTTCCGTTCCCCTGAAATGACTCGCATTTCCTTCATTCCTTTCAACAAAGAAGCGACGAGGATGTCCTCATCGCTCCATGGATTATGCTTCTTCTGGCATTTTACCTTTTTTGTTCGCGAACGTCTCCGTGATGAACGGTCGTTCTGAACGTTTGATCGATTCGACGAACGGGAGAGTCGAAATGACTTCCATCACCTGTTCATGCTGATCTAAATCGACATACAGATGAACGTATCGTTCACGTTTAGACGTAAAGTAGACGTTCCCGTAACGGCGTAATTGACGGGATGCTTTCATCGCATTGACATAGACGATGAGTCCCACTCGTTCCTTGATCACGCCAGCCTACCCCCTTCACCTTCGTTATCCGCTACAGCTACAGCTGCCACCGGTCGAACAACCTCCAGCGCATCCTTGATCGAAGAAAGGATTTCCCGTCGGTACTTTAATTTGCGGTGATACTTCTCCAGCGAGCTTCAGACTGATTTGTCCGAGTAACGTCTCGAGTTGTTTTTCCGCCTTTTTAAACTGCGCGACTTCCTCTTGTAAATCAAGTCGCCGTTTGACTTCATGGACCTTTTTCGTGATCGTCTGATAGTCAGGATGATACCGTCCGAATCGCTGTACGAGTTCGTAGTCCTCCTTGACTTGATGAAAATCGCGAATGACAGCCTGTGCCTCTACTGACTCTTGCTGTGCTTGTTTCGCACATCTATATGCTTGCCCCGTTTCACTTTGAGCGAGAGATCGAATGAGGTCTTCCGCTGCGTTGATGAGGTCAATCGTCTTATCGGTATATATCACAACGAATCTCCTCCTTAACTTTACCATCTTATCATAACATTTCTCTCCCTCCTAGCCTGTTGAATTGTGTATAATTTGTTCAGAAGGAAGGAATGAACTTTATGCAACTGCTCTCTTTTAATATGTTCCGGACGATTGGAATCAAGACGGAACATGCCAAGTCAGATTATCACTTTGATTCCTTGAAAAAAATCGAACAGGCGGATGTCGTCCTGTTCCCGGAATACTGGCAAATCCACTCAATCATCTACGGAATGAAAAAACCGATCTTCCCGTCGGCTGCTACGTTCCACTTAGGTCATGACAAGATCGAGATGACGCGGATTTTTCAAACCGTCATTCCGGATAACATCCCTCGGACCGGCATCTATGGAAAAAATGAATTCACCGTCGAACGTGTCTTACGTGAATTTTCGTTTCCGTTCGTTGCGAAGACAGTCCGTAGCTCCATGGGACAAGGTGTCCATCTCATCAAAAATGAAACAGACTGGAAGAAATACACGGATACACACGATACGTTCTACATTCAGGAGTACATTCCGAATGAGAAGGACTTACGTGTCGTCGTCGTCGGCGATCAAGTCCTTGCTGCGTACTGGCGTGTCGGTGGTGCTCAGTTCTTAAATAACGTCGCTCAAGGTGGTGTCCTTGATTTTGATGATGTGCCACAAGGAGCAATCGACTTCGTGCTCGCTCTCGCGAAACAGCTCGATATCGATCACGCCGGTTTTGATCTCATCATCCGTGACGGACAGT
>NZ_WBYY01000069.1:0-14873 GCF_048985645.1 Exiguobacterium sp. A1_3_1
CAGATAAGGTTTACCATCAACTTCAAAGCGACGGTCACCGAGATAACGTGCCGAATGCCCGCCCGTCGCGAGCTTTTGTTCGATTGCTGCGACATGTTCGTCGAGTGAATAAAACCGATCGTCGAACGTCATCGTGATGTTTTTCTTACGGTACCCAAGTAAGAAATTGTAGTAGAACCAATACATAGCACCTGCGAATACGACAAAAATCAAGAATTGCATGTGAGTTCCCCCTTTGTATAATCTTTATACGTTGGAAGAAAACAGGAGGTTTCAAATATTTTACTTTTTTCGTAGTTCAGTTAATTGTCATCCCGTTGAGTTGAAGGTCACTCTTAGGCATGTCATATTTAATTGTTCCCTCATATCGAACTTCTTCAGTCTGTGCATCTAAAACAAGGATAGATGTGCCATTTTTCTTTGTTTCGATGAAGGAATACACTAAATCGTTCTCAAGGATTGCCGATGTGTGTCGTTGCACTTCATTGGCATCTCGTTTAGGTAAATCATAACGATGCTGCGTGAATTGCTTTGTTCGTAAGTCAAACGTCGACCATTTGATTTTTGTTTCGGTCATGTTCTCTGTCATCCCTACGACGGTACCTTCGTCTATCACACGTGTATCCCACATGTCTTCAACTTCAAACAACTTTAATCGTGTCGTTGTTGAATTGTCTCTCAGATAAACTCTTGTCTTAGCATCATTAGTCATCTTTCGGTATAAGACACGATTCTGATAGATGGCAAGTACCTCATCCTCTTCTGTTAATTGAAATGGTAACTCCATTAATTGGACTGTTTTTTTCTTTAAATCAATCACATAGATATGATTTGTACCTGGTTTTTGTACAACATCGCCAATACGTTGGACATATAATTTTTGCTTCGTTTGTTGAAACGGTCGATAGTAGATCCCTTTTGTCTTTGCCGGTTTCGGTAAAGAATAAGTCTGCACCTTTTCGGTTCCACGTTTCCATGATTGTAGATCCCATGATCCATCTTCATTGACATGTAATCCAAATACCTTTTTGTCTTGCTCATATTTTGATATTTCCTCTTGATTCATAAATTGTCGGAATTCACGTGGTGCCTTACTCACTCCTGAGTAGTCCATTGTTAAACCAGATAAGTAATTCGATTGTTTCTTCTTTACTTTCCCCATCAAGTTAACTTTGTATTTCGTTCTATATGCTTCGGGATCATTAAATTCAAATTGAAGTTGCTTTACAGTTTGATCATCTGGATTTCCTTGTATCGTTTGTACCGCAAATTCAGGTTCTTCCATTGAAGAGGAGTACACAACATACACTCCAAGTGTCAAAATACAAATGACTCCCAAACACAATATATATTTATAGGTTCGCATAGTATACTCCTCACACCGTGACTTTTTGTTGCAATAGTCGAAGACTTTTCCAAATGACATACATGAAGTACAGCAAGCTTGTCCCAATAGTTAGAATTAACTCTTCTGTTTCAAGTAAAATATGAGTTTCATCTAAAAACGCTAATATACCAATCGTTAAAGCAACAGGAACAAAAATTTCAATTCCAATTCTGATAATGGCTTTTCCTTTACGGAATGATCTTTCAATTAGAATAAGTAAGAAAATAAAACTGACGATGAATAGTGAAATGGCGAGAATGATCCCTAAGTCGATCAGATTCATCGTATAAAAATCGTTCATCACGTTTCGGACTGGACTTAAGTCACTTTGATTTTGATATTCCGGCTGAATCAACCAATCAAACAGATAAAAACCTGATTGCAATACACACCACTGAATGCCAATAAAACTTACGATGATTAAAAAGACTGTCGTCAATTTTGAGAAGAAAATGCTTGCCCGATTTCCTGGAAGCATCAATAAACGATAAATATACTTTGTTTCTCCTAACCAATCTCGATACCAAATTTGAATCGCATAGATGACAACAATCGCCATTCCGATCAGAGTCATATAGCTAAAGAAAGAGGACGCCTCAGAGTATCCGAGTGTATCAATTTGTTTAAGTGCTTCTGTGACAGAAACTCGGTTAAATTCCATGAAATTCTCAACTTTCCGTGCGTGATACATGACTTGCGCAACGACCGACACCAGCTCAATTGCTACCATAGCAAGCACGACAATCATATAAAGCTTAAAACTCCGCTTAATCTCTTCGTTCGTCAATTGTATGTATTGTTTCATCGCTGATAGACCTCCCGCATCCGGTCCTGAACCGATTTCCCATACAGTTCTCGCATCTCTTCCGTCTCATGCTCATCGATGATTCGACCGTCCTGCAAGAAGACGACCCGGTCGATCAAGTGCTCGATTTCCTGAATTTCGTGTGTCGTCATCAGGATACCGCGTCCTTCCATGAAGTGACTCGAGAATAGTCCTGCAATCTGTTCTTTCGTAAACAGATCGATCCCAGCGAATGGTTCGTCGAGTAGTAAGTACGGACGATCGAGCGCAAAACCAAGAATCAAACTGACCTTCGCCTGGTTTCCTTTTGATAAGTCCGTAATTTTATCTGTCGATAACAGCTGGAAGATCCGCATCAGTTCATCCGCTGTCGCCTGGTTCCAGTCGGAGTAATAATCCGCCATATACGTCAGCGCATCACCGACCGTCATGTAGCCGGGCATCGTCTGGATATCCGGAACGAAGGCAATCTTGTTTCGATTGACCTCGCCATCGACGAGAACTGTTCCCGCGTTGACTGGGACGAGACCTGCGATTGCCTTCAGGATCGTCGATTTTCCTTCACCGTTCAAACCGATCAGACACGTCAGTTGATCCATCGGAACCGAGAACGATACTCCTTGAAGAACTGGTTTTTTTCCGTATTTCTTTTGTAAGCCATGGACTTCAAGCATCGATCTTCCTCCGTTCCGTTTCCTGATAGACCGTCTCGACCTTCGAGACGACCTCATCAAGTGGGATTTGAATTGCCTTGACGGCATCGATGAATTCAGAGACGGCTTCTTCCAGCATCTCGGCACGTACTTTTTGAACGACTTGTGAATCACGTGTAATCTTACTCGGGACATTCCGTTCTGTTGTAATCAATTGCTGCTCCTCCATCTCTTTGTATGCTTTTTGTGCGGTATTCGGATTGATTCCGAGCTGTGCGGCGATTTCGCGGCGGGACGGGATTTCTTGCCCGCTTTGCAATTCCTCAGTCGCGATTCGTTGTTTGAACCAACGGACGACCTGCAGGTACACCGGGCTTCTTTGGTCGAACTGCATCGGTAGACCTCCCTTTCCTGTTTAATGTATTAAAACAATAATACACTTCTCTTCTGTATCATACTCACCATACAGTTTGACTGTCAAGATAGTTTGTCTTCTTTATCACGAAAAAACCATCATCCAATTTTGGATGATGGTCACTTTACTCGTTAATAGGGATTCGGATCTTCCTGCGGTGTATCCGGAATCTCGGTTGGTTCTGGGAACGTATCCGGTTCCGGCTGACGGACCGGGTCTTCCTGTGGCGTATCTGGTACCTCACTCGGTGGTGTCTGCGGTATCTCGTCCGGTTGATGATCCGGTTCGCGTTCAGGCACTTCATTCGGATTCTTCTTCATCTTGATCTCCCCCTTAAGACGTGATGTAATCGCCGCCGTTGATATGAATCGTCTGACCTGTGACGTAACTCGAATCGCGAGAGGCGAGATAGACATAGGCCGCTGCATTTTCGGACGGTTGTCCCCGGCGTTTCATTAACGTATCTTCCCCATGCGCCTCGACTTTTTCCTTCGAGAATGTCGCTGGAATGAGCGGTGTCCAAATCGGACCTGGTGCGACGGCATTAACACGGATTCCCTTCTCAATCAAGCTCGAGGCAAGTGAACGTGTCAATGTCGTGATTGCCCCTTTCGTCGCTGAGTAATCGATCAACGTCGGTGCTCCACGATAAGCCGTCACCGATGAGGTATTAATGATCGTATCTTCTTTATGCAAATGTGGAAGCGCAGCCTGAATCAAATAAAACATCGAAAAGACATTCGTCTCGAACGTTTCCTTCAATTGATCTGGTGTAATCGCGAGGAAATCATCTTGCGGGAATTGTTTCCCGGCATTATTAACGAGAATGTTCAATTGTCCAAACTCTGCGATGACGGTATCGATGATTGGTTGTGCGTGTTCCGGTCGACTAATATCTTTCGCGATCTTTAATGCTTTGACGCCGTATGATTCGATGGTTGCCACAGTTTTTTCAGCGTCTTTCCCCTCATTTAAGTACACAATCGCGACGTTTGCCCCTTCTTTCGCATAAGCGACAGCGACGGCACGACCGATTCCACTGTCCCCGCCCGTGATCAGCGCGACCTTCCCTGTCAGTTTTCCTGAACCGACATAATCTGGATCATCGTAGATTGGTTCTGGTTTCATGGCGTACTCGACACCGGGTTGTTTTTCCTGCGTCTGCCCTTGTGCTTCTTGATGCATCACTTCGAACTGCTCTTCTCTCATGAACGATCAGCTCCCTTATCACTGTTGAATGAACTACATGATTATCCATTCCCTTGCAATACATCTATAAACGTTTTTCTGGAAAAGTCAGATGTCATTCGTCAATAGTGTCGGAAACATATTTGTTTGAAGCATTTTTGATAATTCGCCTGGATACAACGTATACTGATCCAGTTTGTCGAATGGAACGAAGCGATACGTCAACCCTTCGCTTTCTGGACCGTAAAAGTCTTCCGTCGAAAGTGGCAGTGGCTCTCGGCAAACGACTTCATAAAACATCCCTAGCTCATGAAACTGGTGATCGGCGTACTCAAAGAAATTTTCATGGAGGAAACGGAAAACCGGTGGCTCAATCGACTGACCGAGTTCTTCAAATATCTCACGTTCGATCGCTTTGGCACCACTTTCACCGAACTGGACACGCCCTCCCGGTAATGACCAAAAATCATCTTCTCCTTGACGATGAATCAAAAGATGTCCATCTTGAATCAACAGCGCCACTGCGCGAATGTTAAGCTTTTTTTGATTTACTGTAAACGTCAAATCCATTCCATTACCTACTCTCTTCTTATTAGATTCCCATACTTTCTCATCATTTCCCACGATTCTATTTTGTAATCAAATTCATCTCGTTGTAACATAAATTCATCTTGATTTTAAAGGATTTTCGAATTGAATGGATACTCAATATTACAACAAATGTTATTAGAATATATTTTAGCAATCGAATTGAAACACAAAGGTCTGATGTTTGAATGCTATACTCTCGTTAGTCAAATGACCGCATCACTCACTTCAATACACACTAAACGCATCCACTTCTATAGATGTCATTCCGACGACAACACTAGATATTCAACTTAGGAGGAACATTCATGAAACGAACAATCACGACGTTAGCAATGAGCGCCCTCGTTGTTTCAGGTTTTGCAGCTACGGGTACAGGTAAAGTTGAAGCCTCTTCTGGCTCATCGTATAAAGTAAAAATTAAAGCAGACGGACTCCGCGTCCGGACTGGTCCATCATTGAAACACCGCATCGTCGACGGCGTCAATGCGGGTCAAACATTCAAGTACCTCGGTCAGACAGGGAACTGGACGAAAATCGTGCATAAAGGTGAAAAACGCTACGTCTATTCTGGTTACGTCAAGAAGTACAGTACTTCTAATAAATCAGCGAAAAAAGCTTCGTTCTCTTCATCGACTGGATTCATGCGTCCAACAAGCGGACCAATCACGCAAGGCTACGGGAATGCTAGCGGTAAGTACGGCTACACGTTCCATAACGGCATCGATTTCGGAGCACCGACTGGAGCACCCGTTAAAGCAGCCGCTGCCGGAAAAGTCATCAAATCATCATATCAGGGAGCTTATGGTAACCATGTCATGGTCGAACATAAAGTGAACGGTATTTCGTACACAACAGTGTATGCTCACCTTAGCAAACGTTCTGTCTTTGTCGGTCAATCAATCCCGAAAGGCGCGAACATCGGAGCTGTCGGTAGCACTGGTAACTCATTCGGATCTCACCTGCACTTCGAGATCCACCGTGGAAACTACACCTACAGCGGTTCGTCTGCAGCAAGCAGTGTCAACCCACTCGCTTTCCTATAAATACGTTTAAGGTACTCCGTCCGGGGTACCTTTTTGAATTCCATCTAATTTTACATTTTATCCAATTACACCCAAATGAGTCAACTTACTTTCATGATGATAGCAAGCGACTAGCGTTAAATCTTACTAGACTAATTCGTTGAATTGATAAGATTGTCTTTTTTTCATTAAAATCCCCGTAAACATGACTTCTCGTAATGTCTACGGGGATAGCGATATAGTGTTAGACGAGCATTTCTGTCTGTTTCGCTTCAATCGTCGAGGCGATCGCACGCGCTGCGGCTTGTCCTCCGTAAATCGAGCGAGCGAACGGACCAACCGTTAAGTCAGCGAGGCTACCTGTCGCAAATAGATTCTCTCCCCATTCAAAGGTTTCTTCATCTAGTAATGGTGTCCGGCAAGGAGATAATGGCAGCTTCAACTCTTGCTGTACCGCTTCAAGCCAAGATCCTTCGACGACCATCGGACGGATACCCGTTGCGCAAATAATTGATTCAGCGGTGAGAATACGACCATCTGTCAGCTTCACTCCGCTTCCGATTTCCTGCTCGACTTCACCGATCTCATGAGTGATGATTCCTTCTCGAATCAGATGACGAACACGTTGAATCAAGTCCTGTGTTGCCGTTCCGGGGCGACGCTCCTGTACGATCAACGCTCGTTTTTCACTAGCCGACAAGGACTTGAATGGTGTCAATCCTTTTGGTCCCATGAACTTCCGATCGGCATCGAACGCACTTTTTTCGAGCGGACGTCGTGAAAGAAGGGTCACCTGCCCGGGATAGCGCTCGGCACATTGAATCGTATGATGCAAGGCACTGATTCCACCTCCAATGATGACTACCGGTGGTGTATCGTGCTTCGATAAGAAAACGTGACGCGCCGATTTCGCCCACTCTGGCATGACGTGATGCTCCGATTGTCCGAGAGCGAGAACGATACGGTTTGTCCATAACTCGCTTTCATCTGTCGAGACGATCCACGTTCCGCTCTCTCGTCTTAGTCCTGTGACTTCCCCTTGGACCCAACTCGCCTCCACTTCATTTTGCTTCGCCAATTGAAGGGCGTGGTCGTTGAATAATTCCAAGGATGGTCGCCCGTATGTATCCTTGAAGGCTTGATGTGTATAATCCTGTTCTTCCGCATGATGCCTGAGACTCGTCGGATTCGTCGAAGTGTGGTGCACCCGAGTTGAACGTAGGTAAGGCATGCCGATCCGTTCGGTTTGTTTCCGCCAGTTCATCAATGGTTGCTGGTGACGATCGATGATCCGTATCATCTCCCGATCGATTCCTTTTTCACGTAAGGCATTGAATACCGTCATTCCATGAATTCCTCCGCCAACAATCACCCATTCATATCGATCCGTCATCACAAAAACTCCTTTACCTGAATTAAATCGTAATCATTACGCTTTATAACGATAGCGTGTTTTTAAGAAGAATTCAAGCGTCATTCGACGAAAGCCCATAAAAAATCCGCTTTCTCTCAGTAGAGGAAGCGGATTTAAACACATCAATCAGGAAGAAGCATGTTTCGCTAGATACGCTTTCGAATAGCGGTCAGCTGCGATGATCGCATCCGCGACTTCGTCCGCCGTGACGTTGAAACCGCTGTGGATCGTCTCGCCTTCAGCAGTCGCTGCCTCGCCGACTTTGACGATGTCTTCACGCGACGCATCTTTTAGCTTGACGTCTTCGAGCGTCACCGGTAAACCAAGATCCGTGTAGAGCGCGATGTACCGCTCGATTTCTTCTTGTGGATGTTCTTCGAGCGCCAGTTGAACGAGTGTACCAAAGGCAACTTTCTCACCATGCGTTAAGTGGTGAATCTCACCGTCAAGGGCTGTGAATCCGTTATGGATCGCATGCGCTGCAGCTAATCCACCACTCTCGAAGCCGAGTCCACTTAAGAGCGTATTTGCCTCGACGACGGCTTCGAGTGCCGGCGTGACGACTTGCGCCTGAACGGATTCATACGCCAAGCGACCATGCTCGAACAAGACTTCCTCACACCGTTTGGCGATCGCTTGTGCCGCAATCGTTGGACGCCCTCCTGCCATCGTCTGTCCACCAAAAGCGACGACACTCCGGACCTCGACCCACGTCGCGAGCGCATCGGCAATTCCGGACGCGAAGAAACGCGCTGGTGCTTGGGCGATCAATTTCGTATCGACGAGAACGAGATCGGGATTCTTCTTATAGAAGCGATAACTTTCAAAAATCCCTTCGTCAGAATAGATGACGGAAAGGGCACTCGTCGGGGCATCGGTCGAAGCAAGCGTCGGAACGATGACGACGGACACGTTCAGCTCATCCGAGACGGCTTTTGCCGTATCGAGCGTCTTTCCGCCTCCCACACCCATGACGAACCGGACATCTGCCGCTTGTGCTTGCTCAGCGATTCGTTTCACTTCATGCCGTGAGGCTTCACCACTGAAGTCCGCTTTCTCGATGCCGACGTTTTCGCCGGACAACGAATGCTCGACACGTTCCTTGACGATTTTCCAGACGACATCATCCGCGATGACAAGCGCTTTTTCACCGAACGGGCTCACATATGTACCGAGCCGGTCAATGACATCCTTTCCTTGGACATACTTTGAGGGACTAATGAAGACACGTTCTGACATGTTTCAACATCCTTTCTGTAAGGGGCACGATAGTCAATGACATACAGTAGAGGAATTGCCTTTTCTGCTGACGTTTAAACCCCATCAAGTCGAATCATCTTGACAAAACGGGTACTCTTTCAAGAGCTTGTGTGATGAGAGTCCGATCTTCTCTTAATCGCTCGTCCGGATCAGGACCGAACCATTCGAGGCTTGCCGTCAAGTGATCGAGATGAGCCGATACGTCTTCAAAGAACCGGTGATAATCGACGATTCCTTCGAATAATGGAACCATCCCTTCCCGTGATCCGCTTGCCGCATAGACATTTGCTGGTTCAAAGACTGAAAATTGTTCAACATTCGCCACTGTTTTTAAATGAAGATGATCCACATACGATGCAAGTCTGAAGTATGCTTCGACGGGATCTGCCTTTGATTCGATGACGTGTAAGACGTCAAAGTTGATCCGACACGCCGGGTGGTTGATCGCTTGTAATAAACGAACCGTTGCCTCAACCGTATCTGTTGCAGTGTTCGGATGAAATTCAAGTAATAATCGCTGTCCTGCAGGATCAAGGACACGGCAAATCCCCTTCAACCGATAAACGAGTTGATCCCATTTGGCATCGGATAAGGTATGGCTCGCCTCATTCCCCGCAAAGATGCGGATACGCTCCGTTCCGATTCTTGTCGCTAATCGTGAGAGTCGTTTTGTCTCCGCAAGTAGTTCTGACATCGGTGCGTTTAAATTTAAATAATGACTTAACATACTGACATTCAGATGGGACGATTTCAGCCGATCGACTTCTTCCGTTCTTAAATGTTCAGCATGAACACCCCAAATATCAATAGCGTCAAAGTGTTCTTCTGAAGCAAAATCGATCAAATCATTAAATGAACGCAGATGATGCCGATAGCTGATCGTACAGAGTGCGAGTTTCATGTTCAATCCCCTCCTGTCGTTGATACGCATGGAACGTGTCGACGAGTTGCCGTTTAATGGCACTCTCCCGTGCCCATTGTTCTTCAATCAATCGTTCGATTTCTAAATACACTTCCGGTTGACGCGTTATAGCATATTTGACAGCCCGATGTTGGATGACAGAGTATTGATTGACAAGTGTTTCAACCTCATCCGTCCATTCTTCAAAATCAGATGTCTGCAAGTCGCGTCCAATCGCTTCATATAAATAAGCAAATGCGTGCTCATAGGCATATTTTCGAATGGCAATCACAGGTAACTGCTTTAAGGCATTCGGTAATCCCTCAGGTTGTTCACGATAGTGATGCACAACACGCTTGACTGCCTCAGTCAATGGATGATGTACGTTTAGACAACTCATGAAATAGGCACTTACCGTCGTCGCGTCTGGTATTCGAACATCCGTATTTCGAAACGCAAACCCACCAGCGACAGTAGGATGGCGTACCGCTGCAAGAATACGTTCTCTTTCTAGTTCACCTTCATACCGAAAATCAGGATCAAGCATGTGCCATATTTCCGGATCTTCTGTCGCCTCTAACATGACGTAGTGGGGAAACACATCATGGTGAAATTTATTTTCGCGCTCAGGTAGACTAGCTAAATCCAACATGACGATCACTGACTCGTCCTTATTTTTCTGTTTAATCCGTTGAATCAGCTGAGTGATGTTTTCTTCTTTTGATTGTTTGTGATCGTACCATTCTTCGACTGGGATTCCGTAAAGACGTTCATACCAAACAAGCATCTCCTGATGGTTAATTGTTTCATCATGATGCGAGAGGACATAATCGGCTGACATGGAAAAGGAAGAGTCCCACACGCCAAAGTAATAGGGACGATGGTCCGCGGCCGATCGTTTGATCGTCTCGCAGACGCAACTGACGAGACAGTGTACTTTAATCATGAATGACCTCCTGTAAAACAGACATCAACTCTTCTACTCGCATTTTGGGAAGGGCTGACATGTGCTCATCAGGAATCACTAATCCGTGTTCCAATTCAAGGTGAAGCAACAGATGAATCAAGCGCATCGAATCCAGTCCTAGATCATCTCGTAGAGAGTCTGTTGTCGAAATAGCGACAGATGATGACCATTCGAGCTGTTCGGTCAGTATATCTTCGAATTGCGCAATCGTTAAACGGGACATGTTTGTTCCCCCAATCGTTTTCTACTCACTTTCCCATTCACAGACAGCTCAATTTGCTCAACGAGTTGCCACTCCGTCGGTCGTTGATGAGGTGCGAGATGCTGCGTGCAATGTTGTTTTAGTTCTTCCTCCGATGCCGTCGTCACGAGTTGAGCGCAGACGCGCTCTCCTTGGAACGCATCCATTCGTTTAAAGACGACGACAGCCTCGACGGTTGGCAGCTGATACAAGACATCTTCGACTTCTCCGGGATAGACGGATAAGCCAGACACATTGATCATCTCATCGAGTCGGCTAAGAAAGTGCAGCCCGTCTTCAACGTACATTAAATCCTTCGTACCAATCCGTACGCCTTGTTGCGAAACGACTAATTCTGCTGGTTTTCCCTTCGTTCCAGTTTCAATCTCAAGATGCTCTAGTGGAAAGCCGATCGCTTGCGGACTCGGCGGATTCGGATGAAGTGCGATACAGCCGATTTCTGAACAGCCATATTGTTGAAGCAAATGATGTGTCTTCCGTTCAATCGAACGGAACCACTTTTCTGGTAATGTCATCCCGGAAATCATCACTGCGTGAACGGATTCCGGGAACAAACTCATCGCATAAGCTAGTCCCGGCGCCATATAGATGATCGCGTTCGGATGCAAACGATGGATTGCTAGCACATGACGTGGTGAGAAGTCTTGTAGGATGACTGGTGTTGCTCCGCGTCTTAAAGTCGCGAACACTCCACACAGTAATCCGAATGAGTGTGTCGTCGGACAAGCAACGATCGTCGCTTTCGTCGTCAGCGGAAAACTGTTCGTATAAGCATTCAGTTCCGTCTCGATCGACTCCCATGTCCGGTGAATGATTTTTGGTTGCCCCGTCGTACCGGAACTGAATTGAATCAATCCACCCGCACGTTTTTCCGCTTCCGGAAGCGGAATGATGGTCTCTTGATAAATCAAATAGCCACATCCGGCTTGTATCGCTAGACGCTCAGCACCAGAAACAGGCGTCTCCGGATGAATGGGAAGGATTGTTCCATTCATACGTCGCATTGCAAGACAGAGGGCTAACCATGCTTTTGTATCTGACGTACAGATGGCTACGGTCTTCCCTTCCGTTATAAACGATTGCTTCACCAGTTCGTGTGTCGTCAATTCTTCTGCTGTCACCCATTCTTTCTCAATCCATAGCATGATTGTCTTCCTCTCCTCGTTGAACTAGTGAATTTTTTACATCGATTTGATTCGTCAAACCAAACCGTGGTGCCAGTAAGGCTTCTGCCGTTACTCTTTGTTCGTACCATCCGATGCGTTCTAGTCGGTCCCGATCAATCGGCAACCCCTCGATCGTCTGATGCATCCAATCAAAGAACGTCGCTTCATTCAAGTTCTCCGTCAGTTCAAGTTGATACGCTAGTTCCGTCAAATGATAGACGAATAATGTATCGTACAGCAGCTCGCGTAAGGCAAGCGGGTGTGACATTTCGTAATAGGTGTTGAGCGGTGCATCAAAATCAGGATGTAGCCTCTTAAAATCGGGTACATCCGATGGATCGTCGAGTAACTCGGTGACGAATTCGACGCTATCATGAAAATCGCGGAGAATGATCCGTTCCGGCCATCCGTCCCGTAAGACAAGTAACGTATTTTGGGCGTGAGCTTCCATACCGATGCCTTTTTCAATCACGAGTCGGATGACTGGTTCGAGATAGACGACGAAGAATCGACGAAGCCACCGTTCATGACCATATCGTTCCAACCACGGTCCTAAAAAATGTCGTCCATCCACCTCGATTTGAGCAAGTGCCGTCAAAGGTATGACTTGCTCGTCCGGTTGAGCATACGTCAAGACGTTTTCACGAAAGACACAGCCGACCCGACCCGCAAGTGGACCGCTTGAGCCGACGCATGAAGCAAATTCAGATAACAGCGTCACCGGCAATTCATTCGCCTTTTTTTCCAACCAATCCGATACCGCAGGAGCTGCCACGACATTTGGCACGGAAAAAGTCCGAACGGCTGACGTTTGCTTCAAGTCGAGCGGCAATTTGATATGCGGTAGTTCGGGCTGACCTGGACAAAAAACGGTTCGAATCGACTGCGTCGCTTGTACGAAGACACCGCCTTCTCCCAAGTCGACACCTCCGACTTGTGCCACCTCCTGCTTGATACGTAACCATTGCCATGGGTGGACAGGAAGAATCTGATAATCGGTTTGATTGAGTTCTTCCAGTTTGACTAAAAAGATATGTAGAAGCGGTTCTCCAAGAATCAGTGGAATAGGTAAGATTCCATTCCCTTGAACGAGCGTAGAAGGTAAGGCAATCCAATGTAACTGGAAGCGATTGCCCGCTTCAGGTCCATATGCCACGTGATCAGCTCGCGAAAAACCAATCCTTGATTTATAACAAGGATGATAGGGATGCCCTTCGATGATGGTCTCCTCCAACTCTTCATAATCCAAGCCTGCTCGATGGATTCGTAGACGATGTTGCTGCGACAAGTCATCAAAATCATGTGTACGTCGCAACTCTTCCTGAAAGTCGTCCGAGATCGGCAATTGCGTTAAAAGATATTCAAACCAATCGTTGACGCCAGATGACTTCGATGAGCGTAACGTCTTGATGTCGAGCCGGATTCGATCAAAAGGACCGCGTTTGCCTTCGACTGTCACTTCACTATCTTTTATGTGGAATGTAAAACGATTCTTCATTCCGACAATCATTTCAGTAAAAGGAAGAATCCGCTCGAATAACAAACTCTCAAGAAGTTGTTTGCAGATGCGTGTTTTGCTGTCGTAAAGCATAGTTGCCCTCCCGTAACGGATTATCCAAGTCGATGAAACAAACCCGTTCCCCCTCGACTTCAAGTTCATCGAGTCCTTGTAGGCGTGTTAGTAAATTCGCCTTGTATGGAAGTGTCGGCGATTCTAACAACATCAAAAGCCAAGCTCTGCCTCGCCCTTCTAGACTTTTAACTCGTACTTGACACCATTCGTGCAGTAACGCGATAGCAACTTCTTCCTTTAATAATGTGTCTGCTGCCAATCGGTCGATGATACTCGCTAGATGGTTCCAAATCATGTAGTACGTCAAACGCTCAGCAATGACTTCTTCTGAGTAGAACAACGTCGTATGCTTCAGTTCCGGTTCCAGCAGGGTAAAGGAATCTCGATTCGTGTCTGCTAAGTAATAGCCTTGATTATCCCGGACGTGATATCGAACCGGCCATCCGTCTTCGAATGTGATGAGACTATTTTGCTGATGCGCCTCGAGTCCGATTCCTTGTTCCTCATACAGTGTAACGATTGCTCCTAACGTCAACTCCAGGTACTGTTTCCACCACCGAGTGACATGTTTCGATGCGATTGATCCCGACTGCCGGATGAGCCGCAGCAGGAGCGATTCTGAATTCGGTAATGCCGGTTGGACGAGTGCCGCAACATTTACCGCGTGGGGTGCTGGCTCTCGCAAAATGACTTCGAATCCGGTCTCTTCTTTAGTCCGGATCGCTAAATATGCAGGATCGTGAATAAGGTCAAACGTATCAGGCAGAGACAGATGACAAAACAAGCGATACATCAAATAACCAGCCTCTAATTCGTGTCGCTTGTTGACGCGTCTTGAGTTCGTCACTTGGACAGGGATGGATAACTTCAACATATGACTTCGGTCGAGTGATTCGACGGTCCGGATCGACGAAGTTGCGTTATAGAGTGGTCCAGATGCGCCGTGATAACGGATAATATCTTGCTCAAACCATTGCTCGACTGTCGGCTGACGCAACAAATACTCGGCTTGAAGTGGATGAATCGGAACGAGTCGCTCTTGCGCTGTCACTTGAATCGAATCACCCAGTTGGTTTTCCATCAGCTGACTGATTGTCTCGTAGCTACCTGAACGTTCTTCGAGCAATGTCTCATGTACTGTAAAATAGTGAAGTTGAAACGGTTGACGGAATTCAGGCGCATACGCCTTTTGTTGCCAGTCGGTCATACCGACTCTACTTTTCGGGGTCGGATGGAACCAATGACCACACCACAAGCGTTGTTCATAAT
>NZ_WBYY01000070.1:0-14610 GCF_048985645.1 Exiguobacterium sp. A1_3_1
GTTGCGATGGCATTCGGATTCGTGATCGTGAATTAAGAACCGAAGTATTTTCGGAACCCTACGATCATTTATCGCCAGTTTGCGCGAGTTGTCGATTTTTATAAGATTGATATTAAAGTAAAGCGCTAATACATATTCTATCTTAGAGTAATTATAGCAACTTATAATTAATAATAAAGTGCTATTATCGATTTTACTTTTTTACTTTTTTTTGATATTATAGCCAATAAGAAGCTTCAATATTTCTTTAAATTTCTTAAATACCCCTAACTTTTGAAAAATATTTTATATTACTTCCAACAAACTATACCACTTCCAACAAATATTTTTATTACTTTTCAAAATAGCTTATTTAATTAAAAATACTATTAGATATTATCAACTATCCAATTCTTTTATTAAAACTAAAACAACTGCACCTTTAAATCATATTAATTGAAGCCTCTATTCGGAAAGGGGGGTCTAAGATCCTTATGACGAGCCACAATGATCCAAAACAAACAGCTAACGCTCTAGCTAGTGGACAGACAAGTGATTCTGTTCTCAGATCAATAGCACCAGACCTTATTGTAACTTCATTGAATGAATCTCAGGTTCAAGAGTTTATAAAAGGACTTTCAGATCACCCCGATCGTTACTTCAGAAGCAATACAATTGGTGTGGATATGACAGATGACCAATATCATCGTGTTTCTGGATTAATTAAACTCTTGTTAAACTCTTTAAACGAAGATAATGACTTTTATTCTGAGATATGCGAAATAAATCTTACAGATCACTTTTTAGAACGTTTAGAATTAAGGTCAGATAAGTTCACCAGTGTTTCCCCTGAAGAATTCAGCAAGATAAGAGGCTATATCGCAGGCTTTAAAGATGTTTCAATGATTTTTAGATGGAATCATCGAGGAATAACCTATGTACTTGCTCCAGAAGCGCCTTCTCAAGATAAAGATCGGATTATCGTTTCACTTAAAAAGCACAGAAACAAAACTTTAAAAGTGATTGTCCACGCAATTACTTATTACGAAGATTAAAAAAAGGAAACCGCCATTTTAGCGGTTTCCTTTTATTGATTACCAACAGAATAAGCTTCTACTTCACTGTAATTAAAAACAATCTCATCTTTCTCTCCAGAAGAGTATAAGATTGATCCATTTTTAAATGCTTTAAGAAACTTTACTAATACCCGTTCAACATCGTAAGGAATAAAACTGTCTCCCAAATCACCTTCAATATAAGTGAAGCGAGGGACACTTTTTATCACGATTTCGTTGCCAGCAGAGTCCTTATCATGTAAATCAGCATAAATTCTGTGTGGCTCATCATCATATCTAATCTGATCGTTATCAGAAAAGAATTCGTGCATTATATCCATTTCGCTGATTGTAGACACTTTTATTCCTCCTTTTTAGAGATGTATTACTTCGATTAGTGTTATATAACCGCTGTAATAAATATTAAACGTCTTTACATCAAATATTTAACGTCAGGGATATTATCATTTATGAAAAGATATGTCAACTATTTTTTTCGATTAAGTTAATTTTAGCACTTTTTTTTAGAGTTGTCACTCTTAAATACGGATAATTCCTTGTGCTATATCTTTTTTTACGTTTTGTTCATTTATTTGCTATATTTATACAAGTTATTTTCTTCCTCAATGTTACTATCGCACTCGACTGGTATTTTGTTAATAGTCATATACTACTGATTTCGACTAAATCCTTTTTATTTTGTGTTAATTTTTTTATTTAGACGAATATCGTAATTAATTTAAACGCGATAGTTGAAATAATTAGAATAGAACGAAGGTCGGCGAGTACTTACGCTGATCTTCGTCTATTTTCGTTAACCCAAACCCAGCCTATAAGTCGTCAGCGAACATCACGCGATCGATTAAAATATACCTCGACCGGTTGTCGCTGGAATCGTACATCAATAATGCGCGATCCCCTCGCTTCAAACCGTTCCTTACTTTAGCAGTACGAGTTACCCCGTCCATCTCGACATCGACGGTATAGTCGGTCAATCGCTCAGACACGATAAGGTCCTCTGCGATTAATACCTCGTCAGAACCGTCCATTAGCACTTCGAGAGGATTTTCGTTTACTATCGTACACACATCTAACTCGAGATACCTGTTGTATCCCAGTCTCCCTATCACACTGCGCAAGTTAGTCGCAGCGTTGTGTTTACTCAAACCTAACGCCCCCTTAATAATGCCGATCGTCAACTCCATCAATCAATGCTGCTAGTCCCATCGCCACTTTCGCAATATCCGCTTCTTCGCGAATCGTTACGCCTTGCATCGTAATGTTGATTGAGCGATCAATGGTGCCACCTACGCTAGAAGCCGAAGTCCCTGCGCTAGGATTAATGACCGGACGGTTACCGTTACGACTAGATAAGACGCCTGATTTGCGCAACGTGTGCGATTGACTTGCGGTTAGTACGGACTCACCAGAGTGTAGCGTTGCCTGGTAGCCATTGAATGGGATGTTGTAAGCGCCAGAATAGTGTTTACCGTCCGACTTTTTACCGCCCGACTTACCACCGGATCCTCCGATCATATCGGAAACATAGCTAACGATTGATCCGACGCTTGGTAACGTTGATTTGATTTGGTTCCAAACCATGTCGCCGATTGCCGATAGACTTCCGACTGCACTGCTAAAACTCGAAAGTAGCTTACCAGGTAGCGATTGTCCCCACTCAATTACTTTATCCTTTGCGCTACTCAGTTTCGTCGTGACAGTTTGTAAAATCGATTGAAAACCGTTCGAGACGCTATTTTTAATCGATGATAGGCTGTTTGCGAAGAACCCTTTGATAGCCGACCATGAGCCGGATACCGTTGATTTCACACCGTTAAAGCCGCCGGTGAAGAATCCTTTGATTGATGACCAAGCTCCCGAAACACTCGATTTAATCGACGAAATGCTGTTCGAGAAGTAGCTTCGAATTGAGCTCCATCCCGCGGAAACAGTGGATCGTAACCCTGTAAAGAGAGCAGCTCCAGCTTTCAAAATTCTCCCGACGAATATCAAGTTCACGTAGCCCCAAATTGCTTGGACGGCGCCGAAGAAGACCTGTTTAATACCGGACCACATCGTTGAGAAATTACCTGTGAAGATACCCGTGAAGACTTTAACTACGCCCATGATTACGTTCAGCGCTCCCGAAATAACATTCTTGATAGCATTCCATGCACCAACCACGATTGTTTTGACCAACGCAAATCCAATCATGAAAATCGGAGTCAGTATCGCCATACCAGCGCGAACGACGGTCGTTATCGCAGTCCATACGTTCATGAGCGCGGTCAAGATTTGCGCGCCGTTCTGCGTCCAAAACTGTTGCATCATCGTTAGCTTCGACTGGACGAACGCAGTAACTGCCGACATGGCTTGCGAAACGTACGGAGCTAGGAAATTGAACACCGACATGGCCGCGCTTTTGATACCGTTCCACACAGCAGCTACACCAGCTCTAAACGTCTCCGACCGATTGTAAAGCAAGTAGAACGCCGTTCCCAACAATGTTATTCCAGCGGCTACTGCGACAACGGTCCCCATGATGGAAGCGAACCCAACGACAACCGGTGCTAGCAACGGTGCCATCGCCCCGATCGCTGCTCCGAGCCCTCCAAACAGCCCGATACCTACAGCGAGTGGCGAAAGTATAAGCGTGAGTGCTGGTACTAAGATCATGAATGCTGAAGCAACTTTCGCAATTGTCGGATGTGCCTCCTGGAACTTCACTATCATATCGCTAATTTTCGTTGTGACATTATAAATCGGAGTCATCAATTCTGCGAACGTCTGAACGAGAGGATCGAACGTCTGCGAGATACTTGCGGTCATCGCTTTAAATGAATCTGCGTAACCTTTGTTAGCATCCATCGCCGACTTGTGTAGCTTCGAGTAAAATGCGTATGCTGCGACACCAGCTACGAGTGCAACCGCAGTGAATCGCATTAAGCCCTGCGAAATCATCCGAGTCATATCGTTGAGCTGTTTCATGTTCGCAGTTGGTCCTAACGCCTTTAAAGCTAGTGCTGCCGGCATCCCACGCTTTGCAATGCCCTCTAAACCGCTCGCTACGCTGAGTAACGGAGTATTTAATTTGTAAATCGGATTATTCATTCTAGCGAAGTTGTCCGCAATCTTACTTGATTGAGTCGACCGCGCCATCATGGATCCGACCGACTGATAAAATGACATTTTTGCCATTTCGTTAGAGGCGATCATCGCGTCCTTCGTCTTCTTATCGGCTTTACCCATTTTCTCGATCTGATTGATAAAGTCAGCGGTCGTGCCGGTATACTCCTTACTAGATTTCGCCAGTTGAAAGTAGGCGTATTGCGATTTAATCGAATCATCACGCAAACCGTTCATGGCCACGCGTTGCTGTGCAAAAGCCGACTGAATCTCTGCGCTCATGCGTTGCGCTTCGGCACTCACGCCTTTAAAGACCTGGCGTATCTTACGACCTAGCGAATCGTAGCGAACCTCTGCGCCATCCAGCGCTTGGGTTGTGTCAATCGACTGTAGATCGTCGGATACAGCGGTCGATGCAGCTGAGAGTGTTTTAAACGCTTGCGATACGCTATTCGAAGCCGTTGAAGCGCCACTGAATGATCGTGTCATAGCACCTACAGTGGACATCGCACTCGTCGTACTAGACTCGAACATGCGCAGTGCTGCGGTTTGCTTCTTCATTGGCGCGGAAAATTGATCCTGCAACGAGATCAACGCTTGTAATTGCATCATGTGCGGTCACCCTCGTCGATCAGGTGTTCAACCTCTATACCGATAAGCTCTAACGAGTCGCTGTATAGCGCCATCGCCGCTCGATACGTGAGAGCAGTCTTTTTTGTATGAATACCATTTACCAAGATGAGCCTTTCGACGACACGTAGCGCATCTCTATTACCAATCTTTTTTGCACCTTTGATGTAAGCTACAAACTCATCTTCGCTTGCCGGAAACTTATGCAGTAGTTCAACGACTCTTGTGTCATGTAAAATGACTAACTTCTTATTTTGCTCTAAGAATTTCATTTTATCGTCCTCCTGGAATGTAATAAAAAAACGCCGAATGACTCAATGTCATCCAGCGCGTTTTACTTTTCTTTTTTCTACATAATTGGCAACAACAGTGAAACCATCTTTGGGGTTCAATCCAAGACTAATCATTTGCGCTCTTTGACTCTCGACAAGTGCATCAATCTCCCCTTCCTCAAAACTATCCAACATCATTCGAGTCACTACAGGACGCTTCCGATTGAATAGCTTGCTAAGGGGCTTCACGGACTTCCTTTTATTTAAGGGCAGTCGAACCAACTGCATGTTAGCGACAGTGTTTGTCCCTAAACCGCTCTTGCACCGTAGACCGATCACATGGTCAAGAGAAAGGTATGATTGGCTCTCCGGATCTTTGAAAGTCAGCAAGTTACCTGAAATCGCACAACGTCCCGACTGCTTCATGTATAGCTCTGTAAGTTCTGATGTAGTGATGCGGTCATCCAGTCCCAGTTCTGCGGCACTCCGATTAGCTTTCTCAGCGCAACGCTGTAGACGCCCTAATAGTGTGTGTCGAGACTGTCGCTTCTTTCGGTTTGCAATCCGTCGTTTTTGATCTTCCGTCATTTGGCACCATTCCAATCTAGTTTTTTATATGCAAAAAGCGCCTCCCCGAAGGAAGACGCCTTTGTGTAATCAATTTGATTTTTTATACTTCTGTGTCGAAACACGTTCGTAGCCATGCGCTGTAAAAACACGATTTAATGTCTGGTTCTCTCGTAAAGCGCGGGTGAGCGAGTTCGGTGCAATCCCGATAGCACTGCAAATCTGCGCCTTCTTTAACTCCGGTTCATCGTGTGTCTGTAGTAGATCAGCGATTGCTTTGACTGTATCGCTGTATTCGCCTTTTAAAATCGGTTCATGAACTATCTTCGCACCAGGAAATGCCTGAGCGATCATTGCTACAGCCTCGTCAGGAACAGCTAAGAGATAGGCAGTTAGCGCGTCTTCTTTTCTACCTGGGCGCAATCTACCGATGTTTTGGATTGTTGTAACACCGATATGCGAGTTAACCACGCCTTGCACTAATGGATCCGCATAGAGAATCGAAGCACTACGATCAGGTTTATAGTGTCCATCGATTTGTTCATCGGGGTAGCGACTGTCTCCGATAGCTATGTTCGTGATAGCAGCGGGAATCGCAGTACCTACCTGCAAGATTGCGTCTGCATGCTCGTAATCGTTCACTCCACGGCCGCTGTCGTTCGGTTTGTACAAGACACTATCCGGATTAACCGCAGCAAGACGCTGCATAAGCAGTTCCATCGGATCCCCTTTAAATACGGACACCAAGAGTTGCTCATGCTCGAGCATTAGCTCGCCTTCGACTAAATAGCGCAGTCTTTCGATGTTATCTGGACTCGATGCCCATCGTTTAGATGCGGTGACTGCGTTACAGACTCGAATTGTAAGATTTGAATAATCGAATACTGGCGTCTCCGGGCGAATGATTTGAAGGCTCGGCAACAAGTCGTACATTGCGTCAAAATCCGCTGTGGCATCGAAGAAAACGACATCATACGGATTCAAGGACCCAGCTAAGGATTCGAAACAAGACAGCCCGAAATCGTTGACGGAAGCGCCAAGTTTATCAGTCAAATAGACCCCATCCGACTTAGTTTGCTTCCACTCTAACCGCGCCCCGGTCTGTACGATATATTCAAATGACTTTAACAGTCGCTCGAAATCAAAGCCGAAGCGAGCGCGTGCTTGTTCGACTAGGCTTGGGGGTAGCGAAAATGCCTCATTAATCGCAGGTATGCGCTTTGCGTGAAATGACTCGCGTTCAGTCCGATCAATCACGTCAGACAAGTTCCGGATATGTTGACGTACATCTTCGAAGGCACGAACAGCAAAGTTAGTACCGGTGCATCGGCGAGTATTCTCTACGACGTTCTCTAGATTCGTCATAATCGTGCTCAACGAGCTTCGTGAGATAGCGTGCTCGCGTAGTAACGGAAGTTGTTCATCAACGATAATTGAACGAGTGTCTTTCAATGTACCGACAGCTCCCGTAAACTGCGCCAACCGACTATCAAACATTCCGGAATCAAGCGCGATTCGGAACATTGCGTGTGTTAGGATCACGATTCGGAACTCATGCGCAGTATCTAGCTGTCGTGCGTAATCTGTCTCGTCAACAAAGCTATCTTTACGACGGATTGCGATGGCAGAACCTTCGCGTGCTTCGTTAGCTGCGGTCACCAGTTCGTCCACGGCTTCAACGCGCGGAACTACGACAACGATCGGACTACCGGAATGCTTCGCTGTGGCTTCGATGAATCGCGTAATCAACAGCGTCTTACCTAAACCGACGTCAGCGACGATGGCGACCTTTTTGTCGTAAGCACGACGATTCACCAGCACGTCAACCATGCGATAAAAGTGCGCTTCTTGCGATTCTGTGACCGATTTGCCGTTCGTTTCTAGCGTAGTAGTCACGCTTCCTACTAAATCAGTTCGACAAAGTGTTGACTGTTTAAACGGTCTTGAAATTAGCGTCATTTCACCAGCTCCTTTACGATTTGCGTGCATTCCTTGCCTTTTCGCGCAAGATAATCAGTTAAAAATGCGATAATCTTGCGTTTGTTCTTCGGATCATTCGGTTGGTACGTCGGATATGAGATAATTTGATGCGTGATGTAGCGCGAGACTCCGGTTTGGCGCGAGATTTCTCGGACTGACAAGCCTGAAACGTTCAACATTTCTTGAATAGAATTCATCTTGCTCTCCTCCCTTGGATAAGCCAATGTGGCTAATACAACGCAAAAAAAGCAATCCGACAGATGCCGAATCGCTAAAATAATTTATGTTTTAATACCTCTTCATACTTATAGGCAACAATTAGTGCTTTTTGTCGGGTTTTTAATGAAAATAAATTGGAGACAGTACATCCTCATATATACATACAACAATTCGGGCTTTTTACAGGCAAACTTCGCAAAATAAATTTAATTATTTTTATCAGCCATACCTTCTCATATAGTAAGGTAACAATCGGCACTTTTAGGAGGATAAATAACAAAAATACCCTCTCATACTTATAGGCAACAATTAGAGCTTTTTACACTATTTTTAACGAAAATAATTAGCAACTATTTTTAGTGGTGTGCTCAATGACAACACTTCCTCATATATATGTGCAACAATCCAGGCTTTTTGTGCGGTTTTTAAGCAAAATAATCTGTAATACGTGCCCTCTCATACTTACGTATAACAATTAGCGGTTTTTGTTCCGTTTTTAACGAAAATAAATTTAATCGAGACCCCTTCATATAGTAAAGATAACAATTAGCGCTTTTTGTACGGTTTTTATCGAAAATAAATTTAATTATTTTGATCAGGCTATGCCTTCTCATATATACGTACAACAATTAGAGCTTTTTACAACCTAATTGCGCAAAATAATTCGCAACTATTTTTATTAACGTTGATTGGCGTCATTTACCGTACTTAATCGCCTAATTTTTATAGCGCAATTATCCGTTCTTGTTATATCGCATCTATTCATTACCAACTGCTCATAAATACGTCAGTATACCTCGCGCGAGATTTGTCGTTAGACAAAGATCGCAGGTTCTTATTTCGATAATAAAAAACAAACAGGCACTCATTAAAGTCTTTTATGGAAGATTGTTTGTTTTTGAAGTTCAAGAACTAGTTCCGCTGACGCGTCACACGTGTATTAGCAATGTAAATGATTATGTCGACTATACAAGAGTTTGTTATTCGCGCGAGATTTGTCGTTAGACAAAGATCGCAGGTTCTTATATCCGTAATACTGCGCTATTTAAGACTAAGAGTACTTTTTCGCTAAAAACGCGGAAAGTCATTGGCGCTCTAAGACTAAACGCTGTTTTGCGATTAGACGAATTTGACCCTCTTTTAGCGACCAATTGGACGTATTTGACCCTGTGGCGTTTAATTGCGCCCTAATTAGCGCTCTCTAAGACTAAGAGAACTTTTTGCCCAAAAAACGCGGAAACCGTTGCGGCTCTAAGGTTGAGTGCACTTTTGCAATTGAACGTATTTGTCAGTGAAATGGCGACCAATTGAACGTATTTGTCAGTCATCACGATTTAACGCGATAAAGGGCGTGACGCTATCACACGAAATAACTCGCCGATCAACGCAACTTGGCGACCTTATCTCGGTGTCACTGCGCTACCTTCCGGAATCCCTCACCTACTGACGTATGCACTTTCGATTCTATGCGTAAATTACCGCCCACCAATCGTAAAAATCGAAGGTGTCGCGAATTGCGGGTATGTCGGTATGGTGCGATGGTATAACGCTAGAATCGCGCTATAAACAGCGGTAAAAAAGGTAGACTATATTACTCGTTCGATTCTTCGCTATCCAATCGCGATTACAGCGCAGCCTTTCCGTACCCATACCAACACCTTCGCTAGTTGCGCCATGCTCCGTTTTCCCAAGAATAGACACGAAAAAAGACGCCCATAGGCGCCTATACGGTATTGCTATTAAATTTAGCGAGCTACTTCGATACGTGCTTCGATGCGTACGATTTCGGTTACTACATTGCCGCAAGCATAGCGCCCAATCTCGCCAGGTACCGGAATCCAATCGTCAATGCGGTCGTCGCCGATCGACATGCCGATTGCGAGGTTGATGGCTTCACGCAAGGCTGCGGAAGAACTGTCACGTCGGACGTAATCTAAATCGATTTCTGCGCCAGCGATTTCGCTATCGGTAACTGGCGCCGACTCTGCGTAGACGACTTCCTCAAGTCCCCAGGGTAGCGTCACCTTGATTTGACTGCGGAAACTGATGCTCACAGTGTTGTTCGGTACAGTCCATGTCGTGTCTAGTGCTGGTAGCTCGATTGTTGCCGCTGAGTTCGTACGTTTCGCTCGTATAAGTAGATTTTGCATTTATTAATCCTCCTCTTCGTCTTCATCATCGCTTACATAAATCTTTTCGAATCGATCACCGTACGCAAGTTGATAGGTAAGATCTGATATGAATATCCGAACTTTGTCGCCGTAAACTAATCTTCTTTTATCGTCGTAACCTACTCGGTACAAGAATTCTTCAGCGATGGAAAACCCGAAAAGTTCATCAGATGCCGAAGAAAGTGCGACCTCTGCTATAAACTCCGAAATTCCACGACGCGACAGATTATACAAATCTCTATCGTAACCCCGTTCACGAGGTCGATGGAATGAGCACTGCCCTCGCCATGAAAAAATCGGAGTGTCGACCAAAACCTCTGCTTCGAAAACGATACCGTGAACAAAGGCTGGTCTATCACCAATTTTTAATGGATATATGATCTGGTCTATAAACGGGAAAATTTCCGAACGTTCTAAATCAGATGAAAGTTCATCAAAACCTATTGCTGTCCGATTATAAAGTTCGGTCTTTCGGTACAAGTCTGTTTTTACGTTGTCCAGTTCAATCATCAAGCCACCTCAACGTCTTGCAGAATGGCGTAAGCAATTTTTCTAGCCTCTTCGATCGAGCATTTTAAAAGTCTTGCGGCCTCACTTAATCCGACTACATAGGTTACAGTATTGCGAGTCACCCAAAACTGTCCGAATCCTTTATTCTCTAATTTCACCATCTATATCCCTCCAAATCCCTAAAATGTAATTCTGTACCTTTAGTGTACATACTTGTACTTACTTTTGGAAGGTATTGTTTATTATTTTGGTCAATAATGTAAGTATTTGTACACACGTTTTAATGAATGGTGTTACATTTGCTCAAAGGAGTGTGGTATGAAAGTGGATGAGAAGAAGAATAGACTACGGAAGCGAGTAAATTTTACTCTTTCGGATGAAACACTGGCGAGGATGGACGAAATCGTAGACGCACACGGATCTAATCGATCAAAGCTCGTTGATATAGCGATTGCAAACGTCTATCTACGACACCAACAAGGATTGCCGCTAAAATCTGAAATTAACGAAGAGCTGCGCTAATATAGCGCGGCTTTTTTGATTAAACCGTTTCCTAAAGTAATTAATTCAACGAGATAAATATGTTGTAAAATATTGTTAATAAGGAGGTGAACATAAATGCGATTTGAAATTGATTTCAACAGTAAAGGTGAGCCATATTTCCGATTTGTTGCAAATAACAATAAAACACTCTTCCATAGTCAAGGTTATGACGACATAAGAGATTGTAAACATGCTATTGAGCTGACGAAGCAATACGCCGCTCAAGCTGAAGTTGTTGATGTACGACACAAGAGTCTGTACTAAGAAATCGGGGAATCTGTTAGCGCAGTTCCCCTTTTTAATACACATAAGGAGGTGGAATCATGAAACTAAACATTATCCATAATCCCGACGGCAGCCTGTGTTTTCTTTTACTGGACCATGACGGCAGATTGATCGCAACCAGCGTCAATTACGAGACATACGAAGATTGCCTAATCGATGCGACAATTGTGCGATCAGGAACTATTTTCGCTGATATCGAATACCTTCCGCCGGCTAAAGGTCCGATTTACCTAGAGTTCAGACGCTAATTTTGGTGCGCGGATTTATTATCGCTCGGGAAGGAAAGAAAATAGATAGTGTACTTGGGGGTCCGGACTCCTCGCAGCACTCCGCAATTGATCGATGAATAAAAAACGTATTAACAACGCTACTTAACCATGTTGTGTGTCGTTAGTGTTATCGCAAGGAACGTTGGTGTTACGCCATTCGTCCGCATCCGCTCGGTCGTGTCCGTATGCATAGGCTATACACAGCTTTGAAACACCGCATAGTTGCGTCGAACGGCGCATGTATCGAACACCTTTTATGCAACAAATATACAGTGGATTAGTCGCCTCAAAAATAAATAGTGGACGTCTATCTGAAGCTGTGTGCGGACGTAGAGTATAGAAAAGTATAACTGTTTTTTCTGACTCCTACTATATTACGCCAGCACAAAACACCCATTACACTCTAGCCTCGAAATTAAATGTACCTGCGCATTCTACGCCCGATGCGGATTTGACCGGAACGAAACGGACATCTCGATTTCCATATCCTTCTATAATACGTGTACAGTGGAGCGTCATGTCCGCACTCACCCGACTTCACCGATAGAACACTCATCGATAATACTGCGAACCATCACCAATCCTTCGTCTGATGCGTACTCCTGCGCTACATATCGCCCATACACGATTGCTGCGTATCCGGACAACCCTTCGCCTTTTGATTCTTCCATCGCTAACTCAGCGGCCACCTGCGCCATTTCATCGCATACTAACGAAGTGACGACGCTTAAAAAGTAGCCAGTGATGCTGCGAAGGTTCTTCTTCTTCGCGACATAGGCAGTACGGATGGCTGCAGATTCAATCTGACGAATATATGCGAGCAGATCAAAATTGCGGGCGAGCAACGGAAACTGTCGTGATAAAACGTATCTGACGTGATTAGCGATACCTTTCGTTAGCAACTCGAGTCTCTGTTCAACTGGAATCGCTAACGGCTGTATCGCCCTCGTCAGTTCTGTTTCCACGTTAAAGGCGCTCAATATTTCATTCGGAGTAGCATCGAATGTTTTAGAGCTTGAAGAAAAAGAGCTTAAAAGAGAAGAAATTAATGGCGAATCATTTCGGCTAAGCGCTTGTGAATCATTTTGAATAGTGCCTTGCGGATCATTCGCCGGTTGCGTTTCTTCAAATTGCGGCACTCCGTTATCTATTTCGTTAGTAGCCGCTGCTTCTTCGATTGGTAAGGGCATTATACGAACTATATTCGAAGTCTGACGGTTATCAGAGCGTCGTTTAGCGTTATGTACCTCGATCATGCCAAGTGTGCGGAGCTTCTTAAAAGCGCGGAATATCGTTGCACGACCGCATCCGACGATAGTGGCAAGTTTGTTCGCAGATAAATAAGCTACGCCGATGTAGCGCAGAGCAAATTGATTTAACCGGTAGTACACCTCACGCTCTAATATCGTTAGTTGATCGCCGTTCAGCGTTACTTGCGCCCAGTACGTCGCATTGAGGTCGTCTACGCTATCATGCGTCGTCATTGAGGCTAGTGTTTCGGAGTTAAGTATGTGAGTGATATTTTTAAGTGACATTAGTATCGGCTCCCTTTTCGGAGCATCCATGCAAAATAACGCATCACTATATTATTGTGTGGCGTTACTAGCTTGCTTTTCGAGTGAATATTTCTTACACTAGAACTAGAGATTGGTGTTCATGTGTCGTCTGCCCCTGCCAGGGCTTACGTATTTCGCATGGACGCTTTTTTTTGTGTTCAGAATCTACTTCCTTTGGATAATTTTCGGAATTTGCGAATAGCAGATGCTCTCTCATGGACGTTTTGTACGTCGTTATCTGTCATCTGTACATAACGTCTCGTCATAGTGACGCTAGAGTGCCCTAGTAAGCGCATCAGCGTATAAGCATCGCCACCGTTCAGCACGTAGTTCCTAGCTGCAGTGTGTCGCCATGTATGAGCAGACGTGCGTATTCGCTTTCCAACCCCAGTCACCTCTCCGTAAAACTTCAACCTTTTATTCATGTTGTTAGGGTGCATTGGCACACCATTAGTCGACATGAAAAAATGCTCTGCTTCAGGGAAATGAAAAGTTGCTTCGGCTTGTAATTCCTCTAATAAATCCAATACTTCTTTAGAAATAGGTACAACACGTCCCTTACGATTCTTCGCCTTGTCACCGTTAATATAGAGACTTCTTGTTTTATAATTGACGTCTGAAAATCGAAGACCTGTAGCCTCGTTATTCCGTACTCCTGTATCTAACAGCAAAAATTGAAATACATAATCTCGAAAACCTACGAAAGTGCGCTGATCGCACGCATCAAGTAACGCAGTCACTTCGTCATCTGTAAAGGACTGAATCACATCGTCATCCGTTCGCTGGCGCCGTATGTTCGCCGTAGGATTCTTCTCAACCATCTTTTCTTCTTCGAAGTAGTTGAACATCGCTCTTAAGTTGCGGATTGCTCCGTTAACAGAGTTGGCAGATAGCCCTTTACCGAAATCTTTCTTTCCTAACGAAGGGTGATCGCCGTAACGTGGCGCTTCTTCCGTTAAATAAAGAACGAACTCTCGGACATGTGTATTTTCAACATCCGATACAAACATCACTTCGGGATACTTTTCGCGAAGCCAGCCGTCAAACTTTCGCCAAGTCAGCGAGTATGCTTCGACAGTTGCCGGTCTTAAATTCCGAGCTTTTCTAGACTCAAAAAATTCGCTGACTGCCCGATCTAGCGCAACATTCAAATCAGCCTTAATTATGGCGTCTTGCTTTCGCCCCTTACCGATTGGCGCACGCAATGTTCTGCGCACGCCTCCACCATTCATCGTTCTTCTTTTAGCCATAAAAAATAGCGCCTCCCATCGTTTTACCGATAGAAGACGCATTAGCGCGGTGCTCACGTAGTAATAATCAATCTTATCCTTCGACATTATCACCCTTCGCATCCCTGCGCTCATTTGCGTCAGTTAGCGCTCAGTAGGCGAATAACTTAACAGCCACCCGGTGTCCCGGCATTCGTTGCCGTCCGGAACGATGTCCCG
>NZ_WBYY01000071.1:0-14475 GCF_048985645.1 Exiguobacterium sp. A1_3_1
ACGTAAAAGCAAATTCGGTTCATCCTCGAGCGCTTTTTTCATTCGGTTTTGGTATTCGAATTTATCCGCCTGTGCCCGTAGTGCTCGCACGGCAGGACCTTTTGATGTGTTTAACATTTTCATTTGAATATACGTTGCATCGATCGCGCGTGCCATTTCGCCACCGAGCGCATCGATTTCCCGGACGACGATTCCTTTTGCAGGACCACCGATCGACGGGTTGCAATACATGAATCCGACCATATCGGGATTCATTGTCAACATGACCGTTTTCGAGCCCATTCGTGCCGCAGCAAGAGAGGCTTCGATGCCGGCATGTCCGGCTCCGACGACGATGACGTCGAATTCACCTGCTTGATAAGCCATAGTACTGGTTCCTCCTTCTTATTCCACACGCAGTCGTCTCGAATTATTTCCCGAGACAGAACTGCGAAAACAACTGATCCAATAAACTATCCTGTGCTGTATCACCATTGATTTCGCCAAGCGTATCCCACGCTCGTCGTAAATCGATCTGTACCATGTCGATCGGCATCGATGCTTCTGCTGCACCGAGAGCATCTTCAATCATTTGACTCGCTCGTTTGATGAGCTGGATGTGACGCGCATTTGAGACGTACGTCATATCCTGACTTTCGACACCCTGTTCAAAGAACAGACTCGCAATCGCTGCTTCGAGATCGTTGACGCCTGCTTCTTCGAGCAAGGATGTCGTGACGATTGGTCGACCATCAGCAAGCTCCGTGACACGCGCTAAGTCAATCTGTTGCGCCAAGTCACTCTTGTTGACGATGATGATCGCGTTCATCCCTTTGATTGCTTCAAACAGCAAGACGTCCTCATCCGTCAGAACATCATTCCCGTTTAGGACGAGTAAGATTAAATCGGCCGTCTTCAAAGCCTGACGCGACTTTTCAACACCCATCCGTTCGACGATATCTTCCGTCTCGCGAATCCCTGCCGTATCAATCAACTTCAACGGTACACCGCGAACATTGACGTACTCCTCGATCGTATCGCGTGTCGTTCCCGCGATATCCGTGACGATGGCCTTTGCTTCTTGCACCAATGTGTTGAGCAAAGACGACTTTCCGACGTTCGGACGACCGATGATCGCTGTGGATAACCCTTCGCGCAAGATTTTTCCTTGGCGTGCCGTTGTTAATAACTCTGCCAAAATCGCGCGGACAGCACCAGCATCACGTTCGACGATCTGTTGCGTCATCTCTTCTGCATCGTATTCCGGGTAATCGATGTTGACTTCGATCGCAGCAATCGTCTGTAACAATTGTTGACGTAAGTCTTGGACGAGTTTTGAGAGACGTCCTTCAATCTGACTGACGGCGACATGCATCGCTCGGTCCGTCTTCGCCCGGATCAGATCCATGACGGCTTCCGCTTGTGATAAATCGATGCGTCCGTTCAAGAACGCACGTTTCGTAAATTCACCAGGTTCCGCCAGCCGGACTTCCGGTTGGGCGAGGATGAGTTCGAGGACACGATTGACCGCGACGACTCCTCCATGACAATTCAATTCGATGACATCTTCACGTGTAAACGTCTTTGGTGCGCGCATGACACTCACCATCACTTCATCGACGACACGGTCCGCCTCATGGTCGACCAATTTCCCGTAATGAATCGTATGGGTTGGTACTTCCGTCAAGCGGTTGCTCCCTTTATAAACACGGTCGGCTACAGCGACTGCATCAGGACCTGATAAGCGCACGATCGCAATCGCCCCTTCTCCCATCGGCGTCGAAATCGCGGCAATCGTATCAAATTCCATCATCCGTTCTTCCACCTCGTTTTTCTTCTGTCTTTTTATGAGTATTTAATCCTTAATCGTTGCAATGGGTATAACGAAACAACTATACACGAAATGACGCAAAAGAAAAAGAGCGACACTCTGTCAAAACAAAGCGTCGCTCTTCACGTATTAGCGTTTCTTTTTCGATTTTTTAGGAGCCGGAGCTGCTTGTGCTGCTTCTTTTTCACGTTTAGCAGCCATTGTTGCTTCCGTCTGCAACTTAATCTTTTCACGCATCGGCTTCATGATGACGATCGTGACGATGATCGAGAAGATGTAACCGACGACCCAGTAAAGCGAAAGGGCAGATGGGAGTGTAACACCCATGATGAAGATCATGATTGGGAAGACGTAGAGCATGATTTTCATTTGTGGATTGTCTTCTTGACCTGCCATCGAGATCTTTTGTTGCAGATACGTCAGTACTGCAGACATGATCGGCAAGATGAAGAATGGATCCGGTTTCCCAAGGTCGAACCAGAGGAACGTATGTTGGAAAATAGCCGGTGTATAAATGATGGCGTTATAGAACGCGATCAAGATCGGCATTTGGATCAAGATCGGTAAACAGCCTGCGAGTGGATTGACGTTGTGCTCTTGGTAGAGCTTCATCATTTCCTGTTGCAATTTCTGTTGCGTCTCTTGGTCTTTTGAGCTGTATTTCTCACGAAGCTTCATCATTTCAGGCTGGATGACTTGCATTCCACCCATACTCTTCGTTTGTTTGATCATCAATGGAAGGATGACAAGACGAACGAGAAGTGTCGTAATGATGATTCCGATACCGTAATCACCGCTAAAGAACTGTGAAATCTCACGAATCAACCACGCCATCGGCCAAACGAAGTAATGTTTCCAAAAACCTTCTGTGTCTGCTGTGATCGGTTCACCTGTACCATACGTGCTAGGTGTACAGCCGGATAATACGATCGCGAGCACGGACATGAGTCCGAGAGTTAACCAAATCTTAGTTCTCTTGTTCATAATTCCTCCTAGAAATTGTTTACGCTTTGTCGAACGCCATCTTCTTCTATAGTAAGGCAAGGAAAGGGAGCGCCGTACAAATCAACAGGATGCATTGCTACGATTCATTTTTTTGATCGCATCCAGACACCGGAACGTTTGAGGACGTGACGGAGACTGTCAGCCACTTCTTGCGCGGTCATCTTCGCGGCCGGATTGCGCGCGATGATCACCAAATCATAATTCGGGGCAATCGAGGCTTCATGCTGCTGGCATGCTTCCCGAAGATACCGTTTCACCTGATTCCGGACGACGGCATTCCCGATTTTCTTACTGACGGATAAACCAACCCGAAAGTGAGTCTGTTGCTCCTTTTTCAAGGCATACACGACAAATTGCCGATTTGCGACAGAGGCTCCTTTAGTAAACACCGCTTGGAACTCCTTGTCTTTCTTGACGCGGTATTCCTTCTTCACCTTATTCACACTCCATCCTGACACTACGAAAATTCGTCGTCTCTCATCATATCATAGAATAAACATGCGACGCGATAGGGCGCATGTGACAAAAGCACGAACACACGAAAAAACATAAAAAAAAATCACCTCGGACCATGCCCGAAGTGATGGATGCATCAATGCATTAGACAGTCAAGGCTTTGCGGCCCTTAAGACGGCGAGCAGCCAAGATACGGCGGCCACTCTTCGTAGCCATACGCGCACGGAATCCGTGAACTTTTTTACGCTTACGGTTGTTTGGGTTGAAAGTTGGTTTCATTCGTCTGCACCTCCTTTAAAAGATCTTTATAACCAATTGTTATTTTCTACTTTAAGGCAGTCTTGTACATTATATAAACTGATTGTGGCATTGTCAATGAAAGTTCAGAAGATTTCTTGTCCTGCTTAAGGGAGTTCTAGTTTGAAAACAGGCAATAGGATTCGACTGTGCAAACTCTATTACGCGATAGAATACATATGGGTCATAGAGGGGATGTTTGTAGACTTATCCACCTATCCACAGACTTATCCACATTATCCACACTTTCCGTGGATAACTCTTCACTTTGTCTACGATAGTATTTTTTAAAATCGACGTCAATCCTCGATTTTGGATTTCCTTTTTCCACTTCTTTTGTATTTTGTGAATAACTCTTTTTCAACGCTTCCTCTTTCGAAAAGTTATCCACCTCTTATCCACAATTTATCCACACTATCCACAGCTTGTGGGTAACTACCTGTGGACGGTTTAATTTACTTGTGGATAAATCATTCCAACCATTGCCAGGGCTCATTTCTTTTGATACACTAATTGTGCATAACATGATCCTGATCGTTCAGGACAAAACAAGTTATACACACCCTGTGGATAACTTTATACACAGATTCAACTGCCTGTGGATAACGTTATCCACAGTTTTTACGTTATGGGGATAAGTCGAGTTTCTTCATTAACTTTGTCTGTGTATAAGCCTGTGTACAAAAATTTTCTATCTTGATAAAAAAAGGGGGGTATTTATGAAAAACGCTGCCGAACTTTGGCATAATGTCTTATCTGTGATCGAGGAAGAGGAACGAACACCGAAAGCTAGTTATGATATGTGGTTAAAATCCACAGAAGGCGTCACGTTAAATGGAACGACACTACTCGTTTCAGCACCAGCTGCGTTTACGGTGACATGGCTCGAGCGCCAGTACTTATCTTTACTCGAAGACACAGTTGAGGAAGTAACAGGAAGCCGACTCGATATTCAGTTCATTGAAGAGGGACAAGCGAAGAAAATGCTCGATCGACAAGAAGAGGAACGTGTTGAGGCAACACCGACTCCGAAATCACGTCCATCGAACATGCGGAGACCAACAGAGGAACTGACGATGAGTGAACTCGGACAATTGAATGAGAAGTATACGTTCGATACATTCGTCATCGGATCGGGGAACCGTTTTGCGCATGCCGCTTCACTTGCTGTTGCGGAAGCGCCTGCTAAAGCATACAATCCGCTTTTCATCTATGGTGGCGTTGGTCTTGGCAAAACCCATCTGATGCATGCCATCGGACAGTACGTTCAAGATCAAAATCTCGGGACACGGATTGCCTATGTCTCTTCTGAACGCTTTACGAATGACTTCATTAACTCCATCCGTGATAATAAGACGGTTGAGTTTCGAAATAAATACCGTAACATCGATGTCCTCTTAATTGATGACATCCAGTTCCTTGCGGGCAAAGAACAGACGCAAGAAGAGTTTTTCCACACATTCAATGCCTTGCACAACGACCAAAAACAAATCATCATCTCAAGTGACCGACCACCAAAAGAGATTCCAACGCTTGAAGATCGGCTTCGTTCTCGTTTCGAATGGGGATTAATCACCGACATCACGCCACCGGATCTCGAGACACGGATTGCGATTTTACGGAAAAAGGCGAATGCGGAGCAACTTGACGTCTCAAACGAAGTCATGCTTTACATCGCAAGTCAAATTGATACGAACATTCGGGAGCTCGAAGGGGCGTTGACGCGTGTCATTGCCTATGCGAATCTCGTCGGGCGACCAATCGATCCAAATGTCGCTGCAGAAGCCTTGCATAACATCATGCCGGTCGCTGAACCGCGTAAAGTCACGATTCGTGACATCCAGGAGTCGGTCAGTAAACATTTCAACTTACCGTTTGATGATCTGAAGGCGAAGAAACGGACGAAATCGATTGCCTTCCCACGTCAAATCGCGATGTATCTTTCACGTGAGATGACAGAGAGCTCTTTACCGAAAATCGGAGAGGAATTCGGGGGACGCGACCATACGACCGTCATCCATGCCCATGAAAAGATCAGCATGTTGATCAAATCGGATGGGGAAACGGGAAAAGTCATCGAACAAATCAAACATGAATTGAAGCATTCGTAAAACTGTGGATAAACATGTGGATAAAGTAGGGTAGTTATCCACAACTTATCCACACCGTTTTTGGCTTTATACCAAGTTATCCACCGACTTATCCACACTATCCACAGCCCCTAAGACTATTATTAAAAAAATATATTATTATGTTATGATGGGCGCATGCCCATTATTTTCGAGAGGAGTCTAACGACGATATGCATATCACCATTCAACGCGAAGCTTTAATTCAAGCAGTACAAGATGTAGCCAAAGCGGTCTCATCCCGCACGACGATTCCGATTCTGACAGGAATCAAACTCGAAGCTCATGGAGATGGTATGACGCTGACAGGAAGCGATACAGAAATCTCGATTGAACGGACGATCTATGCAGAAGAGAATGGAACATCCTATGTCACGGTTCACCGTGCTGGTAGTGTCGTCTTGAATGCCCGCTTCTTCGGCGATATCGTCAAAAAGATGCCAAAAGACGAAGTCACACTCGAAGTCTCACCGAACTTCATGACACGGATTCAGTCAGGAACAGCGGAATTCCATTTGAACGGTCTTGATCCAGATGAGTTCCCACGCCTTCCGCAAGTCGATGGGGGACAACGTTTCCGTTTACCGGCTGATCTCTTACGTTCGATGATTCGCCAAACAAGCTTTGCTGTCGCTGTTCAAGAAACACGTCCTGTTCTGACAGGTGTGAACTTCTCAGCTGACAAAGGCATCTTGACGTGTGTCTCAACGGATAGTCACCGTTTAGCCCTTCGTCGTGCTCAGTTTGAGACAGATACAGATATCTCGTTCCAGAACGTCATCGTTCCAGGGAAGAGCTTAAATGAATTATCGAAGTTGCTTGGGGATGGTCATGTGGATATCACGATCACGAACCAACAAATCTTGTTCAAGATGAAACACGTCCTCTTCTTCTCGCGTCTACTCGACGGAAACTATCCGGATACATCACGTTTGATTCCAGAAGAGTACCGGACAGCTGTCCGCATGAATGCGAAAGAATTGCTTCAAGCGATCGATCGCGCGTCGCTGCTTGCACGTGAGGACCGTAACAATGTCATCAAGTTCGCAGCTGAAGGAACGACAGCGGTCGAGATCTCTTCGCATTCACCAGAAGTCGGGAAAGTCTCGGAGCAAGTCAGCATCCTGTCGCTTGAAGGAGAAGAGCTGAAAATCTCGTTCAACTCGAAGTACATGATGGATGCCTTGAAGGCGCTTGACGCGACAGATATCGAAATCCAGTTCACGGGTTCGATTCGTCCATTCATCTTGCATCCAGTCGATCAAGATAACGTCCTGCAACTGATTCTTCCAGTACGGACAGCATAAGCATCAACAGAAAATACGTGACAAGACGGGTTCGATCGTTTCGACATCGGACCCGTCTTTTCGTATACCGTATATACGTTCGGGGATTTTGCTAAATCGTCTAATGTTTAGTACAATAAAGAGTACGTCATTTATAATATGTAGGTAGGAGGAGTCAATCCATGCAAGAAATCAGAATTACAACGGAATACGTCACATTAGGGCAGTTCCTGAAGCTATCGGATATCATCTCAAGCGGAGGACAAGCCAAACCGTTTTTAGCAGAGGTACCGATTCTAGTCAACGGCGAGGTCGATCAGCGACGTGGTCGTAAATTACGGGATGGAGACATCATTGATGTAGAAGACTACGGTCAGTTCATCATCAAGAACGAGGGCAACTAACGTGCGGCTGGATTCAGTCCGACTCAGTCATTATCGCAACTATGACGCACTCGAACTGTCATTCTCCGAAAAAACGAATGTCCTGATTGGTGAAAATGCACAAGGGAAGACGAACTTATTGGAAGCGATCTATGTCCTCGCTCTCGCGAAGTCGCACCGGACGACGCATGACAAGGAACTGATCGGTTGGGACCAGGAAACAGCGCGCGTCGAAGGACGTGTCGTCAAGCGGACCGGCTCCCATGTTCAAGAGATCGTCATCTCGGGTCGCGGGAAAAAAGCAAAGCTGAATCATCTAGAGCAACGACGCTTGAGTGATTATGTCGGGGCACTGAACATCGTTTTATTCGCCCCGGAAGATTTGCATATCGTCAAAGGCAGTCCACAAGTCCGTCGGCGATTTCTCGATATGGAGATCGGTCAAGTCAGTCCGGTCTATCTGCATGAATTGAGCCAGTACCTGAAAGTGTTGAAGCAGCGAAACGCATTGCTGAAACAACTGTCCATGAAGGGAGGAGACGAGACCTTCCTTGATATCTTGACGGAGCAAATGATTACGCTAGCCGTTAAAATCGTTCAGCGCCGCCATCATTTCATGGCCCAGCTCGAAAAATGGGCACGACCGATTCATGACGGAATCAGTCGTGGACAGGAAGAACTCGCGCTCATCTATCGTTCGGACACATTCGGCGACGAATTACTCGATGTCGAAGGAATGACTGCGTCCTACACGCGGAAGTTTGGTAAAATAAAAGAAAATGAAATCCGAAGAGGAGTTACGTTGTTTGGACCACATCGCGATGACTTCGAGATGGAAGTCAATGGACGAAACGTCCAAACGTATGGTTCACAAGGACAACAACGGACAGCAGCTCTCTCGTTAAAGCTTGCGGAGATCGAATTGATTCATGAGGAAGTAGGGGAATATCCACTTCTTCTGCTCGACGATGTCTTATCCGAGCTTGATGATCATCGTCAAACACATTTGCTCGATACGATGCAACAAAAGGTCCAGACGATCCTGACGACGACAAGCGTCGACGGGATTGCGCATGAAACGATCAACCAAGCGAAGTTGTTCCACGTGAAACAAGGGACAGTCGATTTGGAAGAGACATCATATAAAGAAACAGTAGGTGAGAAAACCGATGAGTAATCATGAAGATATGGAATTGGAACAAGGGTACGGTGCCGATCAGATTCAAGTACTTGAAGGATTAGAAGCAGTACGTAAACGTCCAGGGATGTATATCGGCTCGACGGCATCAAAGGGTCTCCATCACCTCGTATGGGAGATCGTCGATAACTCGATCGATGAGGCGCTCGCAGGATACTGTGACACGATCAAGGTCACGATTGAACCAGGAAACTCGATCTTAGTCGAGGATAACGGACGTGGTATTCCAGTCGACATTCAAGAGAAGATGGGTCGTCCTGCCGTTGAAGTCATTTTGACAGTCCTCCATGCCGGTGGTAAGTTCGGCGGCGGCGGATATAAAGTATCGGGCGGATTACACGGTGTTGGGGCTTCGGTCGTTAACGCTCTGTCGACGAAACTTGAAGTGTTCGTCAAACGGAACGAGAAGCTGTATTATCAAGCGTACCATCGCGGTGTACCAGCGCAAGATCTCGAAGTAATCGGAACATCAGAAGAGACAGGAACGACGATTCGTTTCTTCCCAGACGGTGAGATTTTCCAAGAGACGCTCGAGTATGACTATGATTTGCTAGCAACACGCCTTCGCGAGCTTGCTTTCTTGAACAAAGGCCTGAAGATCATCATCACGGATGATCGTGCGGATGAGCCGATGACACGTAGCTTCCACTATGAAGGTGGAATCAAGTCCTACGTCGAGCACTTGAACCGTTCAAAAGAAGTCGTTCATGCGGAACCTGTCTATGTACACGGAACAAAAGATGGCATCGAAGTCGAAGTCGCGCTTCAGTACAACGACGGATTTGCGTCAAACATCTACTCGTTCACGAACAACATCCCGACGCATGAGGGTGGTACGCATGAGACGGGCTTTAAGACAGCTCTGACACGCGTCATCAATGACTATGCGAAAAAGTTCGGTTTGATGAAGGATGCGGACGGTACGTTATCCGGTGAGGACGTACGTGAAGGAATGACCGCGATCGTTTCCGTCAAACACCCGAACCCACAGTTCGAAGGTCAGACGAAAACGAAACTCGGGAACTCCGACGCGCGTACGGTTACGGATTCACTCTTCTCTGGTGCGTTTGAGCAGTTCATGCTCGAAAATCCGACGAACGCACGCGCAATCGTCGAAAAAGGGATGATGGCGTCGCGTGCCCGCATGGCAGCGAAACGCGCCCGTGAACTGACACGCCGTAAAGGTGTTCTCGAAGTGAGCTCGCTTCCAGGTAAACTGGCCGACTGTTCGTCACGTGATGCGTCGATTTCCGAATTGTACATCGTCGAGGGTGACTCGGCGGGTGGTTCTGCGAAATCCGGACGCGATCGTCATTTCCAAGCAATCTTACCGATTCGCGGTAAAATCTTGAACGTTGAGAAAGCACGTCTTGATAAGATTCTCGGAAGCAATGAGATTCGGACGATCATCACGGCACTCGGAACAAGTATCGGTTCTGAGTTCAATATCGAAAAAGCACGCTATCACAAAGTCATCATCATGACCGATGCCGATGTCGATGGTGCCCACATCCGGACACTCTTGTTGACGTTCTTCTACCGTTACATGCGTCCGCTTGTCGAGCATGGGTATGTCTATATCGCTCAGCCACCGCTATACGGGATCAAACAAGGGAAGAACATCACGTACGTGCATAACGAACGTGAATTGACAGAGGCGCTTGCAGCGCTTCCTGAAAACGCACGGTACGACATTCAGCGCTACAAAGGTCTTGGGGAGATGGATCCAGAGCAACTTTGGGAAACGACGATGGATCCAAGTGGTCGTCAAATGTTACGTGTCGAGCTTCAAGATGCGATCGAAGCGGATGAAGTCTTTGATATCTTGATGGGAGATCAAGTCGAACCACGACGCGACTTCATTCAATCACACGCACATTACGTCAAGAACCTGGATATTTAACGCTGAACAGAGAGGGTGGCCAGAAGCATGTCCGAACAAAATCACGGAATCATCAAGGATATTAATATCAGTCAAGAGATGCGTACGTCCTTCATGGACTACGCGATGAGCGTCATCGTCGCACGTGCTCTTCCGGACGTACGGGACGGCTTAAAACCCGGACACCGCCGGATTCTCTATGCGATGAACGACCTCGGTATTCGTGCCGATAAACCACATAAAAAGTCTGCCCGTATCGTCGGGGAAGTCATCGGTAAGTATCACCCGCACGGGGATTCTGCCGTCTATGACACGATGGTCCGCATGGCACAAGACTTCAGCTACCGTTACGAACTCGTCGATGGACACGGAAACTTCGGGTCTGTCGATGGGGACTCGGCGGCTGCGATGCGATATACGGAAGCTCGTATGTCAAAAATCGCGATGGAGATCGTTCGCGATATCAACAAAAACACAGTCGATTTCAAAGATAACTACGATGGTTCGGAACGCGAACCGGAAGTCTTACCGTCACGCTTCCCGAACTTACTCGTCAACGGTTCGAGCGGGATCGCGGTCGGAATGGCAACGAACATTCCACCACATCAGCTTGGCGAAGTCATCGATGGTGTCTTAGCCTTGTCGCACGACCCAGAAATCACGATCCAAGAACTGATGCAGCACATTCCGGGACCTGATTTCCCGACAGCTGGTGAAATTCTTGGTCGGAGCGGGATTCGTCGCGCTTATGAAACAGGACGTGGCTCAATCATCGTCCGTGCGAAAGCAGAAATCGAACAGACGAAGAAAGACCGGGAACGGATCATCGTGACGGAGCTGCCTTATCAAGTCAATAAAGCCCGCCTCGTTGAAAAGATTGCCGATCTCGTTCGCGAGAAAAAGATTGAAGGCATCACCGATTTACGGGATGAGTCAGATCGCCGCGGTATGCGCATCGTCATGGAAGTTCGTCGTGACGCCAATGCGAGCGTCATCTTAAATAACTTGTATAAACAGACGTCGATGCAAACGACGTTTGGTGTCAACATGCTTGCGATCGTCGGCGGACGTCCGAAAACATTGACGCTCAAGGAAATGCTTTATCATTACCTCGAGCATCAAAAAGAAATCGTGCGTCGTCGGACACAGTTCGATCTTGAAAAAGCAGAAGCACGTGAACACTTGCTCGCCGGTCTACGGATTGCACTCGATCATTTGGATGAAGTCATTCAAATCATCCGCGGGAACCGGACAGCGGACGCAGCACGTGAACAGTTGATGGAGCGTTTTGCGTTATCCGAGAAACAATCACAAGCGATTCTCGATATGCGCTTGCAACGCCTGACAGGTCTTGAACGGGAGAAGATCGAAGCAGAGTATGACGAAATCATGCAATTGATCGCGGAACTGAACCGCATCCTTGCGAGTGAGGAAGTCTTGCTTGATTTAATCCGGACAGAGCTCGAGGAGTTGAAAGAACGTTTCAACGACGAACGTCGGACGGAAATCCGCATGGACCACATCGAATTCGAAGATGAAGATTTGATTCCGGAACAGGATATCATCATCACGTTGACAAGCAGTGGCTACATCAAACGGATGACGACGGATTCGTACCGGACACAACGCCGCGGCGGACGTGGGGTTCAAGGAATCGGAACGAACGACGAGGATTACGTCACGCGTCTCTTGTCTTGTTCGACGCACGATACGATTCTATTCTTTACGAACCGCGGAAAAGTCTACCGGATTCGTGGATACGAAGTACCAGAGATGAGCCGGACATCAAAAGGTGTACCGATTATCAACCTCATCCAAATCGAACGCGACGAAAAGGTCGAGACGATGATTCCAGTCAACTTCAAACGTTATCTCGAGGAGCAACAAGCAGCTGAAGCACCTGTCGAGGTGATCGAAGGAGAGATTGAAGAGACGGAAGAAACGCTCGAAACGGAAGAAGTCGTTCAAGATGAGCAAAAATCATTGATCTTCATGACACGTAAAGGACGCGTCAAACGTTCACCGTTGTCTGCGTACGCACGGATCAACAAAAACGGTTTGATCGCGATTCGATTGTTTGAAGACGACGAGTTGACATCGGTTCGTCTCGCATCGACGGACGATGAAGTCTTTGCTGTTTCAACAAGTGGGAAAGCGATTCGTTTCCCAATCACGAATGTCCGCTCGATGGGACGTGGCGCTCGTGGTGTCAAAGCGATGACGTTACGTCCAGACGATTTCGTCGTCGGGATGGAACTTGCACGTGATGCCCAAGATGTTCTTGTCATTACGGAAAAAGGATTCGGTAAACGGACACCGATGACCGAGTTCCGTAGCCAGTCTCGTGGTGGTAAAGGATTGATCGCGAGTAAGGTGACAGAACGCGTCGGTCAAATCGTTGCCATGCGAATCGTTGATGTCGATGATGACATCATGATCATGACAGAGAGCGGTATCGTCATTCGGACAGACTCGCAATACATTTCACGTGTCGGCCGGAATACCCAAGGGGTGAAGGTCATTCGAATCGAAGAAGGTGACCGTGTTGCGACGGTTGCGAAACTGAAACGAGAAGAGACTGATGAAATGGAAGAAGACACTGACATCGTGTCTGAAGAGAATGTAGTCGAATCGGATGCTCCAGAAGAAGCGGAAGAGTAAGCAAGACGTCAGCAAGGAAGCAGCAGAGTGATACTACTCTGCTGCTTTTATCTACATATATAGATAGAAAGAAAATAAAATAAAAAAGGAGACGAAACGATATGCGAGTGGCAAGTAATCAATTACGCATCGGGGATCGTTTAACGGAACCCATCTATTTACATACAGATCATCCAATCGTAGAAGCAGGTAAAAAGATAGGGACGGATGAGTTGCGACGGATTCAACGATTTTTGATTAAAGAAGTCGTCATCGAAGATCGACCGGATCTAATCGAAAGCGAGGAGGTGCAAGCTGAAACCGTAGCGGCTCATACAGAAAATCCGTTTGAAGCATTCATTCGTTCTTACAATAAAGTCTTCATGTCATGGGAACAGGGAATAAAGCCGAATGTGTATGAAGCATTGAGCTGGGTCAAACAGTCCGTTCCAGAACGGATTACGAGACAAGATGTCTTACCATTCTTCCTCGAGCGAGGAACGGAAGCTTATACAGTTCGACATGCCATCTATCGAGGGGCAATTGCGCAAATGCTTGCTGAAGCAGTCGGAAAAGATCGGAAATTAATCCATGAGTTATGGACAGCTTCTTATTTTGCTGACTACGGTCTCGCGCGAATCATGGAATGGCGTCATACGAAACGCTATGAAGCAATGCAACAAGAAATCTTCCACCGGCACCCCGCAATGGCATATCAAGCATTGCAAAAGGAGACGATCATTTCAGATACGGTCAATCGCTTGATTGTTCAACATCATGAACGACTAGATGGAACGGGTTATCCTTTAAAGGTAAAGGGAGATAAGATTACGGATCATAGTCGACTTTTTATTGTGGCAGATGTCTTTGCTGCGATGACAAGTTGGCGTCCATATCGAGAAGCATATACACCGTTTGATGCATACCGTCATTTAAAAGCACGACCGATGCAATATTGCTCGAAGTATGTCCTATTGCTCGGACAGTTACTTTTACCAATCGAAGTCGGTGATCGTGTCCTGATGAGTAATGGAAAGATTGCAACGATCGTTCGAAAGAATACAATTTTTGATCGACCTGTTATTTCATATGAAGAACAAGGACGGATGATAGTCATTGATTTAATGGAAGAACGGCAACATAGCATCATTCAGTTGATGGATTAATAGGAAATACGTAGCCTCTTGAGCCGGAATCGTAAGGTTCAAGAGGCTTATTCATGATTTTAAAAACAATTTTAAAATAAGTGTTGCACAATAATAAAACGCATGATATATTATTACATGTCCTTAACAACGACAAGCGCTTGAAACAAACAAAAAAACAATTTCAAAAAAGTTGTTGACTTCTTGTTTCAAACTTGGTATTCTAATTGAGTCGCCAAAACAG
>NZ_WBYY01000072.1:0-14395 GCF_048985645.1 Exiguobacterium sp. A1_3_1
TGGGCTCGGAGATGTGTATAAGAGACAGAGATATAGGTTATCACTGAAATTCAAAAAAATAACCCCTTGCTTTGAAATTCAGGTAAAACAATTTGAAAAAGGCATCATGACGCCTTTTGAGATATATTGAGATAGCGAGTAAAATGCATTATAAGGTCAAGTGAACCGTTAAAACAAAGATGGTCCATTTCTCCTACTAGAAGAAAAATATTCTCTTCGAATTTTCTGATATACTGAACGTATCGATCTTCCGTCTATCAGGAAGAAGGATTCCATCCATCTATCACGAAAAGACGGCATATACGTATGTACGTTGAAAGGAGCTTACCTCATGCAAGTCGATTACACACCAAATCCGAATTCCGTCAAAATCACGCTCGAAGAACAGCGCTTCGGTGCTAAAAGTACGAGTGTCAAAAAAGAAGATACACCTGAAGATGCGTTGCTCGCATCACTGATCGCCCTTGATGGCATCGACAATCTGTTCGCTTACGGCGACTTCGTGACGGTTACGAAAGAACCAGAAGCAGAATGGAACGAACTGCTACCACGCATTGAAGCAAACATGTAAAAAACAAGAAGACACCTGTTCCTGGACAGGTGTCTTTGTTCAAGGAGCGATCACTGATGCCAACCGTATCCATCATCATTCCGACGTATAATCGTCCTCGTGAATTAGCAGAAGCGCTAGAAGCATTGACGCGTCAACACTATCAAGACTTCGAAGTCATCGTCTTAAACAATAATGGAGACGATGTCTCAGCAGTGACGGCTGCCTATCAGGACCGTCTTCAACTGACCTATGTCGCGTTACCTGAAAACCATCATGTTCGTGCTCGAAATCATGGTGTCACGCTCGCTTCCGGTCGGTATATCTTACTTCATGACGACGACGACCTCTTATTACCGAGTCACCTCGAAGAAGCGGTCGGCGATCTCGAAGCTGGTGCTGATCTCACCTATACGGACGCGGAGCTCTTTACGTATCGCTGGGAAGGCGATCACCGGATCGCACTTGATTCTGAGCCGTTCGCATATCCGTACGATCCGGAGACGATTCGAGAAGACTCGACATATATTCCGTCCGGGTCGCTCTACCGTAAATCGCTCCACGATCAACTTGGTCTGTTTGACGAAGACGTCTTCAATTACTGGGACTGGGACTGGATCTTACGCGTCGGCAAGGATCATTTAATACTGCACCCGGCGCGCGCGACCGTCTTATATGCTTTCAATCCATCAGGTAATCATGAATCCGCACGTCAGGATGCAGCCCGACGCGTCTTTTTTGAACGCCTCGTTGAAAAACACCAACTTCCGACAAATGAAATGAAGAACTTCCATATCGTCCAGGCTGAGCGACGCGAACGATTGCGCCAGACCCGCCGTACCTTCAATGGTCAATTGACAGAAAGTGAGTGATCCCATGTACACCGAAAAACAACTCGAATTATTAGCATTATTAACACAAAATGGTCCGATGGACTTGGACTTGCTTGCGCAAATGCTCGACTGGGAAGCGTCAGAAGTAGCCGCTTCGATCGAGACATTCAAACGCGACGGTGTCCTACTCGGTTACACTGCTGTCATCGACTGGCAAAAGATTCATGCCCATCATGGCGTGACGGCTTTCATCGATGTCAAAGTCACACCGAAACGTGGACGCGGTTTTGACGAGGTAGCGGAGCGGATCCATCGTTTCCCGGAAGTGACGTCCCTCTATTTGATGTCAGGCGCATATGACTTACAAGTCGTCCTTGATGGCAAATCGCTACAAGAAGTCTCTCAATTCGTCTCGGAAAAATTATCGACGCTCGACTCCGTCATCTCGACGACGACCCATTTCCGCTTGAAGACCTACAAGCACGATGGTGTCCTCTTCAGTCAGGATGATGACGACAAACGATTGAAGGTGTCTCCATGAAGTCTCTATCTGAACGTGTCGAACAGTTAGCCCCATCCGGCATCCGTCGTTTCTTTGATTTAGCAGGATCGATGGAAGACGTCATCTCCCTTGGTGTCGGCGAACCTGATTTCGTCACGCCATGGAATGTTCGCGAAGCGAGCTTCGCAGCACTCGAACAAGGCTATACAGCGTATAGTGCCAACGCCGGTTTACTCGAGTTACGTCAGGAAATCGCGCTCTACATGCAAGAAAAGTTCGCCATCTCCTATTCGACGACGGAAGAAATCATCGTCACGACCGGAGCCTCAGAAGGACTTGATCTCGCTTTTCGTAGTTTGATCAATCCAGGAGATGAAGTCATCGTCGTCGAACCGGCATTCGTTTCGTATGCCCCTTTGATTGAACTCGCTGGAGGCATTCCTGTCGCCGCTGCGTGTCATGCAGAAGACGGTTTTGCGATTCAACCGGAAACGATCGAACAGTTGCTGACAGATAAGACGAAAGCGATCATTTTCTGTTTCCCATCGAATCCGACAGGCTCAACGATGTCGCGCGATCAATTAGCGGACCTAGCGTTACTCGTCCAAAAGCATGATCTATATGTCATCAGTGACGAGATCTATGCGGAACTTTCCTACGAAACGGAAGCAATCTGCTTCGCGACCCTTCCCGGTATGCGGGAGCGGACGATCATCATCAACGGCTTCTCGAAAGCCTTCGCGATGACAGGCTGGCGGCTTGGTTTCACTTGCGCCCCACCTGCGATCACGCAATCGATGCTGAAGGTCCATCAATACGGCATGATGTGTGCCCCGACACTCGTTCAATTCGCGGGCATTGAAGCACTGCGTTCTCGTCATAAGACGGTCCCTGACATGGTGACGAGTTATCGGCAACGCCGGAACTACTTCGTTAAGGCGCTAAACGATGCGGGTCTTCCGACACACTTACCAGGTGGCGCTTTCTATGCCTTTCCGTACATCGGTCATACCGGACTGACGAGTGAACAGTTTGCTGAGCAACTGCTACTCGCTGAGCGCGTCGCCGTCGTTCCAGGATCCGTCTTCGGAGCAAGCGGTGAAGGTTATGTCCGGGCAAGTTATGCAAGTTCGATTGAACAACTCCAAGAAGCGATCGCTCGGATTCAGCGCTTCATGAAAAAATGGCAGACTCAAGATGAGGCAGCATCGTCACATTCACACTAAAAAAATGATCCGCCTTGCTCCGAAGAGTAGGCGGATCATTTTTTAGTCTACATAAAGAACGAGGAACATCCGATGATCGTCTTCTGCATGATACGGCGAGATTGGACCGAGTTGTGGCGCAAAGACTTCCAACCGATACGGTGAATCCTTAAAGTCAAGTGGTGTCCGCTCTTTGATCAAGCGCCCCATTTCGTCCGCTAGTTCTTTCACTTCAACCAAACTACGCGAGCGTTCCATCGGTGCTTCGAAGACGAATGCCTCGATTCCCTCAATCGACGCACATCGGAGGAAACGCCGGAGTGACGGCAATGCTGCTTCCATGTTGTCCTCGATCGTTTGGTTCTCCTCGTACACAGGGGCTCCCCAGAGGCGCGCCTCACTTCCAGTCGCACTCCGGAAATGATCAATCGTCTCTTCCGTGATGGGATCACGCGTCAACGCGAAGCGTGTTTTATCCCGCTTCAGATTCTTTTCATTCGTCCGGTCGATTTCTGTCAGTAAATCCAGTTGAAGTGGTCGTGCTAACCGAAACAATTCGCGTTGCAGACGTGCTAAGGAATGACCAATCGGAACAATCGTATCTTTCGCTTTCGGCGGTTTATCGCCTTCATATCCGTTCATGACACGTGCGATTTGTCCGGCCTCATGCACGAGTCGATAAAACGAACCGTCCTGATCATCGTTTGCTGTATCAAGCGTCTCATGCTGTGCTGCAAGATCCGCCACGTATTGATTTGCAAGGCAGGTCGAGATCATCAAGACATCGACCAGCTCCAAGCGAAGGGCTTCTAAATCATTTTGTTCCAGTGCTTCACCGACCTCACCGACTTCTTCCGTCAGGCGTGCGAGACCAGATAGTGGTCGAAAATAACCGCCGAGTGAGCGAATCGTCGCATCAACCTTTTGTTGTAGTGTCTTCATCTGTTCCATCTGTCTGACCCTCCACGATTGCTTGGCGTACGTGCCTTTCTGTCTCTTGTTTGACGTGTTGTGCATACGCCTGATTTTTCTTCCATTCCCGGATTCCGACAGATGTCGCAGCAATCAACGTAGCAATTAGTCCGATTTCTCTTTTACGCATCGAGATCTCCTCCTTTTGAATGACTCGTAATCTACCTAAACATGATATGATGATATCAATAAATTCTACATAATCCAGTAAGAGGTGTTGCTTGTGTCGACTGAACGTCTTTGGCAAATGGCCCGGTTCCTGACGGTGATCTTCGCCTTCTTAATTGGTGGATGGTTACTCATCCGCCTCTCGTCCATCTTATATCCGTTTGTCTTTGCGTTTCTGCTTGCCCTTTTCAGCCGTCCGCTCGTCGATTTCTTCCAAAAGCGGTTACGGATCAATCGTGGATGGGGTGCGTTGCTATCGATCATTTTGATCAGTGGCTTATTAGTTGGTTCGCTCGCCTTGATCATCATGCAGTTGATTCGCGGTCTTGTATTTGTCGCCAACCAATTACCGGCGCAAATCCAAGAGTTGAGCCTGTATTTTCAAAAGCTGTACAATGAAAAACTGGCACCCATCTGGAACGATGCTTCCGAAGCCTTACGCTCACTGGAACCATCGCAACAAAATACGGTTCAAAACAGTATCCAATCCCTCGGTAGTTCACTTGCGAGTGCGATTGGCGAAGGATCAAAAAGTATCGCTATGATGCTACAGACAGTCCTTGCGACGTTACCATCGATTGCACTGATTTTCGTCATCGTCCTACTCGCTTGGTTCTTCATCGCAAAAGATTGGCACCAATACGAGATGCGATTGAAGCGCTATGAGATGCTTCCTTGGTTCGCTCGTTTCGAGTCGGTCTTCCTGAGCTTACGATCTGCCTTATTCGGCTATCTCAAAGCGCAACTCACGTTGATCACGATCACGTTCTTCATCGTTTTGATCGGTTTGTTCATCATTGGTGTCGAGCATCCGTTCGCAGTTGCTTTTATCGCTGCCTTTTTTGATATCTTGCCGTATCTTGGCACCGGTTCCGTCTTCCTGCCTTGGATTGCCTATTCAATCATCACGGGCGATACGACACTTGCGATTGGACTCGGGATTCTATACGCTCTCGTCATTCTGCAGCGTAACATCATGGAACCGAAAATCGTCGGCGATAATATCGGGATTCAACCAATCACGGCGTTGATTGCGCTGTTCGTCGGGATCAAATTCTTTGGTGTCTTCGGACTGATTCTCGGACCATTGATCGCTGTCATCCTAAAAGCACTCTACAACGCCCAGATTTTTCATTATATTTGGGACTTCGTCAAAGGATCACCCACACCATTTCGGTGAGGGTGATTTTTTTGGTACAGCTGCATATAACGGATATCCTTCCGGATCCACCGGTCGACTCGCCGGCAAGTAATCACACGGAAAACGGGCGCCCGTCGCAAGCAGACAAGCGTCAAGCCAATCATCGACCGCAATATGCGACTGACGCTGTTCCCATAACGGCGGACAATCAAAGCGCTCGAGTAATTCGATTCGTTCTGCAATGCCTTCGGTCGTTTTCTTTGAAAAGCGTGCTGGATGACCGGCGAGTCGTGCGAAACAGACTTCCGGATGGGCTTCAATCATCTCCGTTCGATATACGCTGCGGACTTCTCGGATTTTCGGTAATAGGTACCACGCTTGTTTTGAAAGCCCGATCCCCGCATGTTGTTTGGCTAAATCATTTGCTTCCATATAGGTAGAAGCTGTCAACGCACTACGAAACGGTGCATTAAAGACACTGCTCGTCCGCCCAGGTCGTAGCTCCAGTCGCAACAGTTGATCCGTTTCCCGTCGTCCTTCCATCAAGCCGATCGGCATATCGATCCAGATCCGGTCAGCTAGCGGAATCTGAGTAAGCGTCGGTTCGACGAATCCCGTATAACGACCATTTTCGTACATAACGACGACCCACCCCGCCTTTGCCGCATCAATCCCGATGACGTGCATTCGTCTTCTCCCGGAAAGAACGCAGTAGTGATAAGACGGTGAAGATACCGATGAACGTTGCGAGACCGAGCGATAGACGATCGCGTGCATCCAAGTACCAGACGATTGTAAGAATCGTCAACAAGACACCGAGTAGATTCCAGCGTCTCATTTTTCTTGCTCGACGAATCGGTACAGACTACGGACCATGACGCCTGTCGCTCCTTTTGGACCAATCTCAGACGCTTGATTTTGTTCCGATGTTCCTGCGATATCGAGGTGCAACCAAGGTGTGTCACCGACGAATTCACCGACGAACGCACCACCGAAGATCATATGTCCCATTCGTCCTGGTGAATTGTTCAAGTCTGCGACTTCCGAACGGCGGACTTGTTTAATGAACGCATCGACATACGGCATTTGCCAGACCATCTCATTCGTCTCTTTCGTCACCTGTTCAAAGCGTTCGTAAAGTGACGCATCGTTTGTCAACGCACCTGTGATTTCTGTTCCAAGCGCGACAAGGACACCACCTGTCAACGTTGCGAGATCGATGATCGCTTTAGGTTGATATTCTTTGACGTACGTGACTGCGTCAGCAAGGACAAGCCGTCCTTCCGCATCCGTGTTCAGGACTTCAATCGTTTTTCCTGCCATCGACGTGATGACGTCATCCGGCTTGAAGGCATCCCCGGAAATCATGTTATCGGTTGCTGGAATGACACCGATGACGTGAACATCTGGCTTCAGTTGACCGAGTGCTTCGAACAGACCAAGAACGGCTGCTGCGCCTCCCATGTCGCCTTTCATTCCGACGATCCCGTCTTTCGGTTTGATGGAATAACCACCTGTATCGAATGTGACACCTTTTCCGACGACCGCGATCGGTGCTTCTGCTGATCCTTTATATTCAAGGACGATCAATTTGGGTGGAATGACGGATCCTTGGTTAACGGCAAGCAAGGCGCCCATCCCGAGTGCTTCCATCTCTTCCTTATCGATGATTCGGAGATCATGTCCATGACGTTCGGCGATGAAACGTGCTTCGTCCGCAAGCGCTGGCGCCGTCAAAAGATTCCCTGGCATCGTTACGAGACGACGCGCTAAGTTCGTCGCTTCGCCCAAGGCCGTACCACGAAGGACGGCTTCGTCATCAGAAGGTAAAACCGTCAGATGTAACGTATACGCTTTCGAAGGCGACGTCTTATAATGTTTGACCTCATATGTAGCGAGGGTGAACGTCTCGGCAATCAGCTCGACTGGTTGCCCTGGGAATGTCGTTGCATCGACTGTGACATGTTCTAAGCGACGTGCTTTGACATGCTGTGCCGCTTTTCCGAGCAAGCGGCGTAAATCGTCTTGCGAGAGCTGATCAACTTTCCCGAGTCCAACGAACAGTACACGTGCGACGTCGCCCGCTAATGTTGGCAATAGACGTAGTTCTCCTCGTTTCGTTGAAATATCGCCTTGACGAACCCACTCTTCTAGTTTGTCACCATACAGTGCTTGTAACCGTTCATCGAGCGGTTGATTTCCAGAAATCCCGACAACGAGTACATCTACGGATTGATTCGTTTGCATATAAAACTCCCCCTTTGACTAGTATCTATTAGTATGAAGTGTTTTCAGTCATTTTCCAACTGATAGCCTCTCGACTTACCGCAAACGCTTTCACTACTTCTGTTCGACAATTTGTCGAAATGCTTGGTTTCAAACAATTGTTGCCCGTTTCACAATATGATAGGATTATACAGGTGAAATGTTGAGACACTTCAAGAAACGATGCGTTTGCTGTTCCGGGAAATGTCTACGTTTTCATTCAAGGGAGAGTGCGCAGAAGGCTCGTTAAGAGAGAGGCGTTTATGGGTATCTATAGATAGCTAAGAAACGAAGTCGTCGCGTTAAAAAAACTTACTGAAAAGAGGGTAATGCACATGGCACAACATATCAAGGGAATTGGCGCTTCTGCAGGGATCGCGATTGCAAAAGCATTCGTGATGGAAACACCGGTCTTTGAGATTCCATCGCACAAAATCGAGGATGCAGCTGCGGAAAAAGAACGTTTCCAAGCGGCAATCGCAAAATCGAAGACGGAACTCGAAGTCATTCGTGAAAATACCTTACAAGAATTAGGTCCAGATAAAGCGGAGATCTTCTCGGCTCACCTTCTCATCTTAGAAGATCCGGAAATCGTCAGTCAGGTGAACGCAAAAATCGAGGACGAGCAAGCAAATGCTGCAAAAGCACTCGATGAAGTCGCAAACATGATGGTCATGATTTTCGAATCAATGGATAACGAATACATGCGCGAACGTGCAGCAGACGTTCGTGACGTCACGAAACGGACGATGGCTCACCTTCTCGGTATCACGTTCGTCACTCCAGCTCAAATCAACGAAGAAGTCATCATCATCGCGGAAGACTTGACTCCTTCGGATACAGCTCAATTGAACCGTAAATATGCTAAAGGTTTCGCAACGAACATTGGTGGCCGGACATCGCACTCTGCCATCATGTCACGTTCACTCGAAATCCCAGCAGTCGTCGGAACAAAAGTCGTCTTGACGGACGTTAAACACGGCGATCTTCTCATCCTTGATGGTGCAGAAGGTGACGTCATCGTCAACCCAAGCGAAGAGCAAGTGGCTGAGTATGAAGCAAAACGCGCAGCATACATCGCACAAAAAGAAGAGTGGAAAAAACTCAAGAACGAAAAAACAATGACGGCTGACGGTCATCACGTCGAGCTCGCTGCAAACATCGGGACACCAAACGATGTCAAAGGCGTTTTGGATAACGGTGCAGAAGCAGTCGGTCTCTACCGTACGGAATTCCTCTACATGGATGCAGAGACATTCCCAACGGAAGATGAGCAGTTCACAGCTTACAAAACGGTTCTCGAATCAATGGGCGATAAAAAAGTCGTCATCCGGACACTTGATATCGGTGGCGATAAAGAATTGTCGTACCTTGATCTCCCACACGAGATGAACCCGTTCCTCGGTTACCGTGCGATCCGTCTCTGTCTCGATCAAACAGACTTGTTCCGTACACAATTACGCGCACTTCTTCGTGCAAGTGCATACGGTAAACTCGCTGTCATGTTCCCGATGATCGCAACGATCGAAGAGTTCCGTGCTGCAAAAGCACTTCTCCTTGAAGAAAAAGCAAACCTCCAAGCTGAAGGCGTCACTGTATCAGAAGACATCGAAGTCGGTATGATGGTCGAAATCCCAGCAACAGCGGTCATGGCTCGTCAGTTCGCAAAAGAAGTCGATTTCTTCTCAGTCGGAACGAACGATTTGATTCAATACACGATGGCAGCAGACCGGATGAACGAAAAAGTATCATACCTGTACCAACCGTTCAACCCAGCGATCTTGAACCTCTTGGACAACGTCATCACTGAAGCACACAAAGCAGGCAAATGGGTCGGCATGTGTGGTGAGATGGCAGGAGAAGAATTGGCTCTTCCAATCCTTCTTGGTCTTGGTCTTGATGAGTTCTCGATGTCAGCATCATCTGTCCTTCGCGCACGTAGCTTGATGACACGCCTCAACAAATCAGAGTGTGAAGCAATCGTTGAGCAAGTACTCGATATGGATACGGCAGAAGAAGTCGTCGACTTCCTCAGCACGACTTTCGACATCAAAAAATAAGTGTTGTCAGACGAATCTGGAGCAATCCAGGTTCGTCTTTTTTTGTCTAATTCAACAAAAAAAACAATGTCCCTTTCTAATAAGAAAGAAGACGTTGTTGAAACGGTGATTATTGAGCTTGCTTCTTCTTCGCTGGCGTTGCTTGTTCCGACAAAATCGGACGCTCGTTCCCCATCAAGAAGATAAAGATGACACCGAGTACTGCTGGAATCAACGCCCAGAAATAGACGGTTGAGATCGATTCTGCAAGCGACGTCTTAATTGCTGTCGCAACTTCTGGTGGCATCTTCGCAAACGCAGCAGCCGTTGGGAACTGTCCACCGGACGGCGCTCCACCTTGCGGCAACCGATCCGTTACAGCTGACGCGAACGTCCGTGATTGGATGATTCCGAGAACCGTGACACCAAGCGTCATCCCGATTGTCCGGAATGTTGAGCCCATCGAGGTCGCTGCGCCCCGACGTTGCATCTCGATGCCGTTGATACTCGCTAGATTCAATAGAGAGAAACTGAAGCCAACACCAAATCCGAGAATGATCATATAAATCGTTACCGCTGTCCGCGATGTCTCAAGCGTCATCGTACTAAGAAGATAGACACCGAGTAGGAAGAAGACCGCTGAGACGATCATGACGTTGCGGAATCCAAACTTGTTCGGCAACTGTCCACCGAGCTGCGCCGAGATGACCGAGGCAATCAACATCGGCATCAGGATCAGACCGGAATTCGTCGCACTGCCACCAAAGACACCTTGCACGAAGATTGGAATGAATACACTCGCTGAGATGAAGACGAATCCATAAAAGAACGCCACGCCTTGTGTTGCCGCAAATAAGCGACGGCGGAATAGACTAAACGTAATGACGGGATCCGCGGCACGTCGTTCAGCAAATGCGAAGGCAACGAATGCGACGAGCGCTGCTCCGAACAGACCAAGAATTTGTGGCGAAGACCATGCATACTCTTTGCCACCCATTTCGAGCGCGAGTAAGAATAACACCAATCCGGCGACAAGCGTAAACGCACCGACATAGTCGATTTTCTGTGTCCGGTGCACCGGTGATTCCTGATAGAAGACCGTCACGAGACCAAGGGCAATCAAACCAAGTGGAATATTAATGTAGAACACCCAGCGCCAGTCGAGGGAATCCGTCAATACGGCACCAAGCAACGGTCCGAAGATACTCGAGATGCCGAAGACCGCTCCAAACAACCCACTGACTTTCCCCCGTTTTTCCGGTGGGAAGATATCAAAGATGATTGTAAAGGCGATCGGCATCAACGCCCCACCACCGAGCCCTTGCAAGGCACGATAGGCAGACAGCTCAATGATCGAGTCTGCCATTCCACATAAGATACTTCCCACCATGAAGAGGAGCATCCCAAAGAGGAAGAAGCGTTTTCTTCCATACATGTCACTCAGTTTACCGAAGATCGGCATCCCAGCAACGGTTGCGATCATGTAAGCCGACGTGACCCATGCATACTGATCAAACCCATTCAGTTCACTGACGATCGTCGGCATCGCTGTCGCAACGATCGTGTTATCCATTGCTGCGACTAAAATTCCAATCAATAATCCGATGACGACAGGTGTCGTATTCGTTTTTGTTGTAGTCGAAGACATCGACGCACCTCATTTCTCAAAAAATTAGCTAACTCTTATAATAGCTAACTTATTGTATCATCATATGTGCAAAATCTCATTATCAAATGTGCTCTACGATCATTTCACACAAAAAAGACGGATCGCTCAGGGCGATCCGTCGCTTTTCTTCTTTACTCTATACGATACGAAATTGCTTCTCCGGCTTCGACCGTCCGTCCAACATCAACGTCGACTTTTCGATCCCCACTATTCGTGACGATGATTGGTGTCAGTAATGATGGTACGAGTGGTCGTACTTGTTCAAGATCGACATTGAGGAGTGGTGTCCCCGGTTCGACACGATCGCCGGCTTTCGCCAACGCCTCGAATCCTTTTCCTTCGAGTGACACCGTATCAATACCGATGTGAATCAAGATTTCATCTCCATTATCCGCAAGAATACCAATCGCGTGTTTCGTCGGGAAGAACGTCGTGATCTCACCAGAGACTGGAGAGACGACATATCCTTCCGTTGGTTCGATCGCATATCCGTCACCCATCATGCGACCGGAGAACACTTGATCCGGTACATCATCGAGAGAACGAATGATACCGCTCAGTGGTGCGACATATCCATCTTCAGGCACGTAAGCCCCACCACGATCCCCAGCGAGTGGACCGGCATCTGCTGTACCAGTTCCAGAAGTCCGTGCTTCGTCTCCCGTTGGTACTTGTGGAATTGGATCTGCTTCCGGTGTTTCTTTCGGTTTATAATTTGGATCTTTCATGATATCTGCCATTTCTGTCTTGATCCCATCGGATTTCGGTCCAAAGATGGCCTGGACGTTATCTCCGACTTCAAGAACACCAGCAGCACCGAGTTCTTTCAAGCGATCCTTATTGACTCCGGACTTATCATTGACCGTAATCCGAAGTCGTGTGATACAAGCATCTAAATGTTTAATGTTTGACGGACCACCGAATGCTTGTAGAATTTCATACGGTAGATCGCCTGCTTGTGCCGTTGAAGTAGCGGCACCTTCTTTAATCGCTTCCCGCCCCGGAATCTTCAGATCAAACTTCGTGATGACGAAACGGAATCCGAAGTAGTAGATGACAGCGAAGACAAGACCGACTGGAATGACGAGCCACCACGAGGTTCGGTTCGGTAGAATCCCGAATAACGTGTAGTCAATCAATCCACCGGAGAACGTCATCCCGATCTTGACGTTCAGTAAATCCATGATCATGAATGAAAGACCTGCAAAAACAGCGTGAACGGCAAACAAGAGTGGTGCAACGAATACGAAGGAGAACTCGACTGGCTCCGTGATACCAGTCAGGAAAGAAGTCAACGCAGCTGAGAAATAAAGACCTTCGACGGCTTTACGACGATCTTTTGCGACCGTATGGTACATCGCAAGACAGGCTGCTGGCAGACCGAACATCATGAATGGATATTTTCCGGTCATATACGTCCCTGCTGTAAATGGTACACCGTCCTTCAACTGTGCGAAGAAGATCCGCTGATCCCCGTTGATGATCGTTCCGGCTTTATCCGTATATTCTCCGAACTGGAACCAGAAGCTTGAGTACCAGATATGGTGAAGACCAAACGGAATCAACGAACGTTCGACGAGTCCAAAGATAAAGGCAGACAACGGTTCGTTCGCTTCGATGATTGTTTTTGAGAATGTGTTGATTCCACTACCGATCGGTGGCCAAATATACGACAAGGCAAACCCTGCGACAAGACTGAATAAGGCGGTTGCGATCGGAACAAAACGCTTCCCTGCGAAGAATCCGAGGAAATCAGGCAGTTTGATTTTAAAGAATTTATTATAACTGTACGCTGCTATCAAACCGGCAATGATCCCTCCGAATACCCCCATTTGCAAGGTCGGTATCCCGAGGACCGTCGCATACGACAAGTCACTCGCTTTCTGTGCTTCCGTGATTTTTTCTGGTGTGATCTGTAAAAACGAACTGATGACCTTGTTCATGATCAAGAAACCGACGATCGCTGCTAGACCGGCGACCCCTTCCCCATTCGCAAGACCAATCGCGACCCCGACGGCAAACAGTAACCCGAGATTCGCAAAGATGATATCACCCGCATCCTGCATGACTCGCCAAATGACGACTAGCGAATCGTTCTCGAGGAACGGTAAATATTGCGTCAAGTTCGGATTTTGAAACGCTGTCCCGAACGCGAGCAATAGCCCCGCTGCCGGTAAAATCGCTACCGGTAGCATCAGGGCCTTACCGATCCGCTGTAAGACACCAAACACGTTTTTCCACATGCGTATATTCCCTCCTTTTTTAAACAAACTACTTAATTCATACCCTAAAATATTCTAGCGCAAAACGATTCTAAAAGATTTTTCCAAAAAAAAATGAGCCCTTCCGCAGAAGGACTCATTTCTTAAAACATTAGACTGTTTTTTCTTGTTTACGTGATGCGATGACGGCTTGGATTTCAGACTTGATGTTGTCTGATTTCGGTCCGTAGATCGCTTGAACGTTGTTACCAACTTCAAGGACACCAGCAGCACCTAATTTTTTCAACTCATCTTTGTTGACTTTTGATTTGTCGAGAACTTCGACACGAAGACGTGTGATACATGCATCCAAGTGTTTGATGTTCGACTCTGAACCGAGTGCATCAAGGATACCTTCAGCGAGTTCAGAACCTTGAGCAGATGAAGTCTCTTGCGCTGCATCTTCACGACCTGGAGTTTTCAGGTTGAACTTGCGGATTGCGAAACGGAATCCAACATAGTAGATGACAGAGAGTGCAAGACCGACGATGATGACGAGCCACCACTGCGTGCGTCCTGGAAGAACACCGAAGAGAAGGAAGTCAATCAAACCACCAGAGAATGTCATACCGATCTTAACGTTCAACAATTGCATCGTCATGAACGAGAGACCTGCGAAGACTGCGTGAACTGCGAACAAGATTGGAGCAACGAACAAGAATGCGAATTCGATTGGCTCTGTGATACCTGTCAAGAATGCTGTAAGTGCTGCTGATCCAAGAAGACCACCAACGACTGCACGGCGCTCAGGACGAGCTTCGTGGTACATAGCAAGAGCTGCTGCTGGAAG
>NZ_WBYY01000073.1:0-14326 GCF_048985645.1 Exiguobacterium sp. A1_3_1
GTTAGAAGACAGTTCAAATTTGTTGCTTTTACTATGTGCTTAGTATAATAGTTGAAACGATGAGAGATAAAAAGGAGAGATTTGGGTGAAGCGACGCGTAGCAGTGATTGGAGCAGGACCTGGGGGACTTGCATGTGCCTTGTTATTAGCAGGAAAAGGAGTAGACGTCACCGTTTACGAAAAACAAACGCAAGTCGGTGGACGAACTTCTGCCGTCAAGCTAGGTGACTATACGTTCGATCGAGGACCAACATTCCTTAATATGCCGCATATTTTAGAAAACGTTTTTCACGAAGCCGGTCTTCTGTTAGAAGATTATTTAGATTTAAAGGCACTTGATCCGATGTATACACTCTATTTCAAAGGAGGAACAGAGGAGTTTACGATGACGACGGATCGGGACCGGATGAAAGAGGCAATCGAACGGCAATTTCCTGGAAACGGGGAAGGGTACGATCGATTCATGGCAGAGCAAGCACTTAAGCTTGGAAAACTCATGCCAATCTTACAGACACGTCACGATCGGCTGACGGATTACTTATCACCGCGTGTCTTAACGGCACTTCCGCGCCTATCGCTCGGACGATCGCTTTATGATGTTTTATCCGACTACTTCACGAGCGAAGAATTGAAGTATTCTTTTACATTCCAAGCGAAATACTTAGGCATGTCAGCTTGGGAATGTCCGGGTGGTTTTTCGATCTTGTCTTACATGGAACATGCTTACGGTGTCCACCATCCGATTGGTGGGATGCATCAAGTACCGCTTGCAATGCAACGTGCGATCGAAGAGCTAGGCGGAACCGTACAGTTGGGTGCGGGCGTCGAACAATTGATCTTAAACGGAAAAGCTGTCGAAGGAGTCATCCTCGAGTCAGGTCAACATGAGTTATTCGATGAAGTCATCATCGGTGCCGATTTCGCACATGCGATGAATCATCTGGTGCCGGAAGGGGTTTTGAAAAAATGGTCCCGACCAAAAATTGACCGCAAAAAATTCTCGTGTTCGACGTTCATGTTATACCTTGGTGTCAACCGGACGTTCGATGCACCACACCATACGATTTACTTTGCAGAGGATTATGAAAAAAACGTTCGCGAGATGACGCAGACTTTAGAATTGTCGGATGACTTTTCATTCTATGTCCAAAATCCATCCGTGATTGATTCAACGCTAGCACCTGAAGGCAAGTCTGCTATGTATGTCCTAGTGCCGGTACCGAACAATTACTCGGAACTTGATTGGTCGATCGAAGGACCAAAGCTACGTCGCCGTGTTCTGGACGCTCTTGAAACGCGTTCACCATATCAAGGGATTGAAGCGGCAATCGAAGTCGAAGAGATGTTCACGCCAGACGACTGGGAAGCGATGGGGATCCATCAAGGCGCGACATTCAATCTCGGTCATCAGTTGACACAGATGATGTATTTCCGACCGCATAATCAATTTGAAGAGCTCGATCATCTGTATCTCGTCGGAGGTGGCACACATCCGGGTAGCGGGTTACCGACGATTTTCGAATCCGCGCGTATTACGGCAGAACTCGTGCTCAAAAAAGAAGGGGTGCGGACATGAAGATAGGATTCGTAGGAGCCGGTGTCGGTACACTGCATGCAGCGCTTTTGCTGACAGCAAGACATCCTGGAGTCGAGATTACGATTTTTGAAAAAGAAGCGCATGTCGGTGGTCGATTACGATCCGTCGATTTTGAATCGGGTGGCCGCATCGATGAAGGTCCGACGATCGTTCTGATGCCAGGCAAGTTAAAAGAGCAGTTGGCAGAAGCCGGAGTTACGGGAGTAGAACTTGAACGGGTCGATCCATTGTATGACCTTCACTTCGACGATGGTACGGTCGTTACGAAAGTAGCCGATGTCGTGGATCAAGCGATCGCGATCGAACGTCAATTCGGTGAAGGTCGTGGATTTTATGAATTCATGCATCAAAAAGAAAAGGATTATGAGACGAGTGTATCGAAATTTTTAGAACGTGGTTATCGTCGGAAGACGGAGTTGTTGCACCCAGACATGATGCGTCCATTATTACAGATGCATGCTCTAGAGACTGCACATGACCATTTGAAGCGATACTTCAAGAGTAAATATTTGCGCATGGCATACAGTTTTCCGACATTTTATATCGGCGGAAACCCTTATACAACACCATCGATTTACGGTTTGATTCCGTACCGGGAACAAGCAGAAGGTGTCTGGTATGTAAAAGGTGGCTATTTCTCGCTTGCTGAACGCATGTACGACACATTAGTCGAACGTGGTGTCCGATTCGTCTTCGAAGCACCCGTTGAACGAATCGTCATCGACCAAGGACAGGCGAAGGAAATCGTCTTACAAGATGGCACACAGGAAGCATTCGATCAAATCGTATTAAACGGAGAGTTTCCATTGATGGAACGTCTTGTAGAAGGTAAACAACCTAAGACCTATACGCCTTCAGGCGGTACGCTACTGCTGTATTTCAAGATGAAAGGGAAAGTCGATTTACCGGTGCATCGCTTTTTGATGCCAAACGACTTGGAACCGCTCATGACGAATATCTTTAAAAAAGGACGATTACCAGAACATCCGGCAGTCTATCTGTTCCATCCGAGTCGGATTGACCGTAGCTTAACAGGAACAGACGATAGTGTCGTCTACTCATTAATTCCTTCTCCGCGAGGCTATGGTGTAGAAGATTATGAAGAAGTAGACTTCATTGAGACTGTACTTGAAAAAATCGAGCATCATCATCCGGGATTCCGGGAAAAGATACAAGAAATGAAGATTCGTACACCGAATGATGCACAGGCCTTTGGATTATATCAGGGAGGTAGTTTTGGGATTGCGCCGACGATTCGCCAATCGGCTGCCTTAAAGACACAGGCAAAACCGTATCCGGATATCGATCGATTATATGCCGTCGGTGCATCGGTGCATCCGTGTGGAGGAGTACCAGTCGTCATGATGGGCGCAACGATACTCGTAAACCGAATGGAACAAGAGATGGGGTGGAAACATGAATTCAGTGACGATCCAGAACGCGTATATCAAATGTGAGGAAGTCATTCAGTCCGGATCTAAGACGTTCTATAAAGCCTTTTCACTCTTACCAAAAGCAGATCGACAAGCTGTTTATGCCATCTATACATTTTGCCGGTTCCTCGATGATACCGTCGATGAGTCGGATACGCCGAAAGAGAGTTTACTAGCTTTCTTGAATGAATTCAAACGATTCCGTGATGGCGAAGTATTAGATAAACCGTTATGGATTGCGTTGGCAGACGTATTTGGACGTTATGAAATGGATGAGACACCATTCCTTGAGCTCGCGGAAGGGATGCGTTGGGATATCGAGAAAAATCGTTATCAGACGCTTGAAGAGACAGAGCAATACAGCTACTACGTAGCGAGTACGGTCGGTTTGATGTTGTTGCCCATCCTTGCACCGCAACAGCCTGATCTCCGTAAGTCTGCTATCGATCTTGGAATCGCGATGCAATTAACGAATATTTTACGAGATGTTGGTGAAGATGCAAAACGCGGCCGCATCTACTTGCCCCATGCATGGATGGAGACATACGGTGTCACAGCGGAGTCATTACTCGCTGGTCGTCCTTCAGGAGACTTCATCGGTCTCTGGGAAGAGGTTGCACTTCGAGCAGAGCATCTGTATGACGCGGCGATTCCATCGTTTGAACGGTATCCACGAGAGAGTCGGCGTGCTCTAAAAGCTGCTGCCTTCCTGTACCGTGGTATACTCGATGCGGCGCGGGATAATCACTACGACGTCTTTACAAAACGGGCGTACGTCAGCCGTTGGCAAAAAATGAAGTTACTTGCAACGATTTAATACATGACCATAGAAAAAAGACCTTGGCGGGGACCAAGGTCTTTTTTCTATGGTCTGAGACCGGGGAGTCTCAGATTACTTCTACACCAGAGCGAACATCTGGACTACGAGATAGGTCTGTTTCGACCACGGGGATGGTCTTTTCTTTATCGAGCTATCTGTGGACCAAACGGATGAGACGATCTAAGGGGGAACGTCGTAAGTCATGCGAATGGACACACGATGAGTCAGATGAAATGGGTGGGTCCCATTTGATTTCGCTGGTTAGAAAAAGTAAGTTCTTCAACGCTCTTGACTCGGGGAAGTCACCTTGCGCTTGATTGAGGATGTGGGGTCAATCACTACCTCTTGAACTCGAAGTAATCGTATCAAATCTTAGTTGTCCGTACAAGTGATTGATATGCAATTCACATAACGTTCACAGGGTAGCGGCGACAGCGGAGACGATTCGTTCACTTGCTAGTTTTCCTGAAAGCGTCACCATTGGACTACCGCCACCAGGATGCGTTGATCCACCGGCAAAAAACAAATTGTGAACATTCTTTGAACGGTTGCTCGGACGGAGGAAAGACGACCGGATGCCATTGGATGACAAGCCATACAATGAGCCGTGATAGGCAAAGAAGGTTTGTTCGATATCCTGTGGCGTGACCCGTTGCTCGAAGACGACATCGGACGAAATATCAATTCCAAAGGACTGCAATCGTTGATTGATCAGTTGATCATACGTATCAAAATCAATCGCATGTCCAGTATCTGTTGCCGGTGCATTGACGAGCACGAATAAGTTGTCACCCGCTTGTCCCATTTCTGGTGCTGTGACGGAAGAATTCGAGATATAGATCGTCGGCTCCTCAGCGTAACGTTTTTCATCAAAGAGTGCCTTGAACTCAGCTTCGTAATCTGAAGAGAAGAAGACGTTATGATGAGCCAGCCCTTCGATCCGACGTGAGAGACCGATACATCGAACATAGGCAGAAATCGACGGTTCGACTTGAGCAGGTGTCGGATTTTTAAAATCAGGTCGTGCCGTTTCTGAGATCAGACGTGGATATTGTGTCAACAAATCACCGTTCATGACGACGAAGTCAACCGGTAGATATTCCAAGTGATTCAATTCAATTTCCGTTGCTTGTCCATCGACGACTTCGATCTGTGTCACTTCATCGCCAAGACGGAAGACGACACCTAGTTCTTTTGCACGTCGGGCGAACCCTTCTGCGATTGCTGTATTACCGCCATTTGTGAAGTAGACACCGTCATTTAGTTCTAAATGAGCGATTAAACTGAAGGTAGCGGGTGTTTGATACGGACTACTCCCGATATACGTCGCATAACGATCGAGTGCCTGAATCAACCCTTTATCCTTAAAGTAGTGCTTATGCAACCCATGAAGGTTTTGAAAGGGATGCACTTTCAACATGTCTCGCCAGAGGGAGGGGCGGATATACGAATCAATATTCGTAAAGAATTGTTGTTTTGCGATCGTATGCAACTTCGCCACTTCTTCTTGGTAACCTGTAATATCGTTCTTCGCCAACTGACCGTTCGTGAAACGATCTACTTCTGTCCGCATCGCTTCGCGTCCAGACGAGAATGTTAATGTTCTTCCGTCGGAAAAGTGATTGACCGTATGACGCTCAAGTTTCGTGAATGTAAAGTACTCATCGGGATCCGCACCGGATTCAAGAATGACAGACTGAAAAACTTCCGGCATCGTGATCGTGTTCGGACCAAAATCGAAGCGATGTCCTTCTGTGACGATCGGCATCATTTTGCCGCCGATATGTGTATTGCGCTCGATGACCGTGACGCGAAATCCTTTTGCTGCTAATGAGATAGCAGCGCTGAGTCCACCAAGACCGGCTCCGATGACAGCTATATGTTTCATGCTACTGATTCCTCCTTATGAATAGGTCCTACCCTTCCATGTGATTTCCCGTTTCCTAAAGCTTCGAATCATCGCACTTGCTAGCAAGATGACATAAAGGAATACCGCCAGTGGATGGAGCCACCAAACATGTCGGATTCGTGCCGCACGATCGATCCGGAATCGTGCTAAATAAAGAAGAATCAGTGCGAAACCCATCTGCCAGGATGGGTGGAGGATGAGATAAGGTAGGACACTTGCTTGAACCAAGTAAAAGAGTAGAAAGTATGATCCGACGATATAAGAATCGTTCATCCCACGAAAGACATTCTTTAGAAAACCTTGCCAGACTTCTTCGTTCGTGGCGTACATATCACAAGAGACTGCTGGGGCGACTTCGACGAGCGTCGTCGTCAACCCATGTCGTTTAAACGTACGACAAAGTTCTAAATCGTCAACGAGAGCCGATTGGATGCTTTCATGTCCACCGACTTGGTCATACGCGTGTCGTTCGACGAGAACGACCATGCCGTTGGCTGCAGCAAAAGCTGGATGCTTCACTTTGCGAAACGGAATCGGAAGATGTTGCGCGATAAGAACATGTTGCATTGGAATCAAACACTTTCCGAGAAACGTCGGTACAGGAAAGGACGGGAAACCGGAAAGGAAAACGGCTCGTTCTGTTCGTAACGTTCCGTATAAGCGACAAATCGCATCAGGTGTCAGTGTTACATCAGCATCGAGAAATAACAGATAGTCCTCTGTCGTTCGTTTCGCGAGTTGATGACATGCATGAACCTTTCCTGCCCAGCCTGCTGGTAAGGGAAGACCATCAATCACTGTAAAACGGTCGTCTTGACCAATCCGATCGAGCAATAACTCACGCGTCCGATCGGTCGAGCGGTCTTCATATAAGTAAACGTGCATCCCTGGTGTCAGAGCAGGTTCTAATGCGTCTAATAATTTTCGTACATTACGTTCCTCATTCCGTAACGGGATACAGATTGCTAGACTATCTGGTTGAACGGGATCCGTTAATCGTGGTAGAAAAGCTAAATTGATCCATGTATAGAGACAGACAGCTAGAGCGAAGAAGAGAAAGAACCAACTCATGAGCGGAGTGCCCGTAACCAGCGCTCCGTTCGTGCAGGAAGTGGTTCCCTTCGGGTAGAGATACAGCGATACAAATCAACACGTTCCGCAATTGCATCTGCTCGAATGTCGTCGTATAAATCAGTTAGTTCTGCTGTCAGTCGTTTTGCCTGAGCACTTGACCGTTCGTCAGGTAATGGATGAAAGCGACGCGTCCGGATATAGACGTCCGGTTGCTGCTCATGACCATATGAATAATAAAAGGCGACGAGAGACACGTGATCCGTATGACGCGTCAAATGTGTGGCACCACTTGCTAAGCGAAGCGGGCGGTCCTCTTGATGACGTTCTTCGCCTTGAGGAAACATCCAGACGCTGCTGCCATTTTGAAGTCGTTCTTTTGCATAATGAAGGCTTGTCTTGATATCAGCGAATGATGTCCGGTCAACAGAGAAAGCTCCGAGACGGGAGAAAAACGGGAAACGAGCAAGCCCTGCTTGATCAATCATGACATAGGGGTCGTGATGGAAACAGGTCTGATCCAAATGAAAAAGAATCATACCGTCCCACCAAGAACTGTGTGTAGCAAGCATGAGACCCGGGACAGGTAAATCGTCTGCTCGATATAAGACACGGTGGAAATGACGTCGGATCAAAGCATGATCGACATACGTATGAAATACGGATTCAGCTAATTTGCTTTTGTTTGCTTCTTTCAACGATAACCCCTCGTTTCACAATGAAATAGACGATGAATGCACTTAAGCTGACCAAAGTGACGCCATAGAGACCAGCAACTCCTGCTGTTACACCGAATAAAGTGTGCAACATCAAAAAGAGATACTGATTGTTTTGTTCGAGTGCGGCATCCGTCGCCTTGACTTGATATCGATTGATGAAAAAGGAAAAGACGAGCGCCGTTCCATACCACCCGAAGAAATTCTGTGTCGGAATATCGTAATACCAGCCACCGTCTTGCCAAAGCCAATACGATTTCACGTTAGCAGCAACAGGATCGATCGCTAAATCGAGCCAGACGGCAAACAATGGAACGAGAATCAATGTACTATAGCGAAACGAGAACAAACGGGAGAAAGCGAGACTCGCCCCCATGACCGATAGCCATGCAGCCCCGATCGTAATCGGCACACCTAATAATTGGACACCGAAATCCGACTCGTAACGATATGTTCCAAACGGCCAACCGGTATGGACCCCAATCGACTCAATGATGATCGAACCAAAGAAGATGAAGGGGATGACAAGACGTCCCTTCGGTAAGACATGCCAAAAATAGAGAGCTGCGTATAAGCCGGAAGCGAATAAAAAGACGGCATTGGCCCACTCGAGCCAAGGGGGAAGTAACGAAAAACCGACTAAGATCAAGCCGATGGTGAACCAAATCGAAAAGAAAATCCAAAGACGTTTATGAAACTGCTCCATGCGTGACATTCCTCCATTTCCAAAATAGCTTCTGTCATAAGTATACCCATATATCTTGAAAACGAGCGAGGGAGAAGCGGTCTTATAAAAAAAGTGGTCCGGCTTCTCGCAAGAGAAACCGAACCACTTCCTATCATCATCCGTTTGAATGTTGTTTTTGCTTCTTCTTTTTGATGAACGAGAAAAGGAGAAACGCGATATACAACGGAACAGCAACGAACCAAAACGTCGACCACTCATTGCTACGCGCAATCATGACATACGTCACGTACAGCAACGTAAAGGTGATGACGAACGTATGGCGCGGAACGGGAATGTCTTTAAAACTTGGAATCTTGACACGACTGACCATCAAGAAGGCAAGACCTGTAAAGACGAGTGGGACCATCAAGTCGTTCATTCGTCCGCTAAACAACGTGACGACGGCCAAAATACCACCTGCCGCTGTAATCGGTACACCTGAAAAATAAGCAGATGCCACATTCGTTGCCGATAAATTAAAACGAGCAAGACGAAATGCGCCAAACAACGGGAACAGAGCAGAGATTAGTAAACCAACTTCTCCGAATTCATAGAAATACGTATAGTAGGCCATCATTGCAGGTGCGACACCGAATGTCACGATATCTGCTAATGAGTCCAGTTCTTTTCCGAAGTCGCCTGCTACACCAAGCATCCGAGCAAGACGTCCATCCAGACTATCAAGCATCATCGCGATGACGATTAGTAAGGTGGCATTTTGAAAATCACCTTTTGCTGCCATGACGATGGCTAAAAAACCACAATACAGATTTCCGAACGTAAATAGGTTGGGTATTGAATTACGAACACGATCTTTCCACAAAATGATTCCTCCTGCCACTTCATCGATACTACTCATCATACCATAATTAGGAGATGGAATTCAGCCGTTCGTAAAGAGAATCCCCTGAGTGAAAGATAAAAAATCATGAGGATTCAACCGAACTTGATGTCCACGTTTTCCAGCGGATATGATGATGAATGGTTCATGGATAGCACGATCCGATAAGAGAACCTGAAAATTCTTCTTAGCACCGATTGCAGAGACACCGCCTCGAATATAGCCAGTCAGGTCTTCTAAGTCCTTCATCGGAACAAGCGCGACTTTTTTCGAATGCAATGCTTTGGCCGCTGCCTTTAGAGAGAGTTCTTCTTCCCCCGAAATGACGACGAAAACATATTTATTTTCGACCATTTTCAAAACAAGGGTTTTAAAAATGGTCGAAAGGGGGTAATTAATCTTTCTAGCGACGGCTTCAGCAGATAAATCATCAAGATCAACAGGATAAGTGAGGGATTCGAAGTCAATCTTAGACTGCTTCAGAAGCCTCTCGACGTTCGTTTTGCTCATGTGTTTCTCCTTTGACGAGTGAGTATTGGACCCATTTCCGTCCATGCCAACGCTTCATGGCGAAAATGCCACGGAACCATTCGTCAGCAGAGAAGGCAATCCAGATTCCAAGTAATCCAAGACCGAAACCAAGACCAAGCGTATAACTGAGGACGACCGCGATTCCCCACATCGATAGAATACCGATGGCGACAGGGAAACGAACATCTCCTGCCGATTTAAGAGTTCCCATGAGCACGATGTTCATCGCGCGACCTGGTTCAAGAATGACGCTTGCCCAGAGTAGTGGGATACCGATTGCAATGATTTCAGGACTCGATGTGAACACTGATAGAATCGATGAACCGAATGAAGCAAGAGCGACAGCTGAGATGAAGCTTGCGAAAACAGCAATCTTCAATGTTTTCACAGCACGTCCATATGCTTGTTCAAATTGTTGCGCACCAACTTGGCGTGCGACGAGTAACTGCGTTCCTTGAGCGATGGCAAGCGTGAATAGGAAACAAAGCATCGTGATGTTTGATACATAAACACGAGCAGACAACGCTGCTTCACCAATTGTTGCGATGAATCCTGTGATGATGAGTTGTGAGAATTGATACGAGATCCCTTCACCAGCAGATGGGATTCCGATGTTCATGATTCGTTTCACATCTTCACGATTAAAATGAATCAAGTCTTTTACTGTAAAACGTAAAGAAAGTTTGCGGTAAACGACAAAGAACAACACAAGGACAGCGATTGTCCGGGCGACGACAATCGACCAAGCGACACCAGCAACACCGAGAACGGGAATACCGAAGAGTCCAAGAACAGCGATGACGTTACCAAAAGCACTAACGAAATTCATGAGTAGCGTGACGTACATAGCATTTTTAGTGAATCCATGACTCCGGAGAATCGCACCCAGTGTCAATGAGATGGCTTCTAAGAAAAGGAATAGACCAACGATTTTAATGAACGTTTCGCCATAGACGAGCGTCTCTCCTTCTAACGAGAAAAATCCAAGAAGTTGTCTTCCGAACAACACGACGGTCAGAGAAACGATGAGACCGGTATACAAGTTAATCGCAAAAGCAGAACGAGCCGTTTGACGAGCATTTTGCGTCTTTCTTGCACCGAGGTACTGACCAATGATGATCGTTGCACCGACCGAGGTGATGTTAAAGAGAATAATGAAGATATTCAAAATTTGATTGGATACACCGACTGCTGCAGCAGCGCTATCCGAGTAATAACTTAAAATCAACGTTGCAATGATCCCGAGGCTCATATGCAATGCAATCTCAATGAATAATGGCCACGTAATGTGGAATAAGCTTGGTTGCTTGACTGTTTTCATAAATAAATCCCCTTTGTTTCATAAAACGAATAGTGTTTCTTTATCTTTTTGAAACTATACGCCTTCGATTTTCATAATGAAAGAGGGTTTTTTGTCTTTCATCGAAAAAAAAGAGATTTAAAAGGATTTTCATAAAATATCACGAATACATCATAATGAACAATCATTCATTTTTTAAAGGTAGGGGAATCCGATGAAACGAGAAATGCATTATGTCGTCAAGGATCAAATCGCAACGCTAACGCTAGCTCGACCCAAACAACTGAATGCATTAACGTCGAATTTACTAGAAGAGTTGGCAGACGCTCTAGAAGAAGCGAATCAGGATGAGGAAGTACGTGTCATCGTCTTGACTGGTGAAGGACGTGGTTTTTGTGCAGGACAAGATTTGAAAACCGTCTCGCCTGAGCTCGATCATGGTGAATATCTACAACAGTATTATCATCCTGTCGTTCGGGCACTCGCTAAATCGAAAAAACCGACGATCGCTGCCATCAATGGTGTAGCGGCAGGTGCCGGTTTATCATTGACGCTGGCCTGCGATTTCCGGCTCGTCCACGCTGAAGCGAAATTATCGCTCGGATTCATCAATATCGGTCTTGTCCCGGATGCAGGAGCGCCGTATTTCTTACCCCGGCTAATCGGTGCGGCAAAAGCAACGGAGCTTGCGTTACTCGGTGACACGATTTCAGCAGAAGAAGCCGTTTCGCTCAATCTAGCAACACGAAGTATCGAATCAGAGAAATTTGTAGAAGAGGTCACAGCGTTTGCTCGTCAGCTGGCAGATCGTCCGACAAAAGTGATCGGGTACATCAAGCAGCTGCAAGCAGCGAGTTATGAAAATAACTTGGAGGAAATGCTTGCTCAAGAAATCATCTATCAGTCACGTGCTGGAAAAACGGAAGACCATCGCCATGCTGTTGAATCCTTCATCGAAAAAAAACGCCCTGTTTTTGTCGGACGATGAATCGAGCATACTTTATAGAAGAAAGACGTCGGAAACGCAAGATGCGCCGACGTCTTTTTAATTCAATTTCTTTTTGATTTTTCGTGCGGTCGCATGTGTACGGTTCGTCAATCCTGTAGAGATACGGAATAGTAGAATTCCAAGAAAAGCAGAAACAAAAATGTATATCCCGGTCAACGTCACGAATGCACCACTAGCGAGCGTGATGAAAAGTATCGAAAATTCACCACGTGGACCCAGACAAAAGCCAGATTCGATCGCATGATAATTCGATAAACCAAAGGACCTTCCGCCGAGGTAACCGACTAAAAATTTAGAGACGACTCCCCAAATGACAAGAGCGAAGAAAAATAGATCAATCGGTAATCCGTCAGTCAACTCGAATGACATTCCGAACGTGATAAAGAACAATGGTAATAATAAGTCTTGGAACGGAGTGACTAGTCGTCTAAGATAACGCGTCTCATCCAGTTCGGTTAACAGAATACCGATGATGAAGGCGCCAAGTACTTCTGACAATCCGAATAAGATACCGATACCGGAAAATAACAAGATTAACCCGATGATTCCGATGCCGGCATCAGGATGACGGTAGAGTGAATCGACGAGACGTTTCCGTCTTCGGATGAATAACGTCATGATGATTAAAGCAATGAATAAGAAGGCGAACCCGAGAAAGATGATGCTGATTTTTGCTACCGAGAACGTCTCAGTCCCTAAAACGAACGGGGCCGTCGTCAGTAGGATTGGTGCCATCAAATCTTCGAAGACGAGTAAGGACAGCACGAAGCGATTCACATCCTGATGTTTATCCGGTTCCCGATCGAGCAGCCGAGCAGAAATCGAAGAACTCGTCGCATATAAGACACAGCCAATCAAAAACGATTCGGCGACTGAAAAGGCAAACGATAGGGTCAACAGGATAGTCCCACCAAACGAAAGTAGAATATCGATGACTCCTGCTTTCCAAATGGAACGGAGCTGAATCAGCAAGTCCGCCACTGAAAATTTTAGACCAAGTAAAAAGAACAGGACGATGATGCCCGCTTCTCCTCCGAGTTTCAGCTCTTCGGGAGGGTCATAATAAAATCCAAGGACGATTCCGATCAAGATGAAGGCCAGAATACTCGGAACATGGAATCGTTCACTCAAATAACTGATCGTAAATAAGCCGATGAGGATGAGACCGGCGTAAAAGAAAATTTCCATGGAGGATGTCCTCCTTTCTGTACCCTATACCCTAATTCGCTGGCATTCATTAACTCGTTTCTCTCCTGGAGAACGGATACAGAAAAAAGCCTGGACACAAAACTTCTTTTTCAGAAGGTGAGTGTACAGGCTTTTAAATGGTTATAAGACTTGAACGATCGTTCCAGAATACGCAGGGAGAGAGACATCAAGCGTCTGCTGGTGCGTGTTCGTCAATAAATCAAGCCCCCGACCAGCTTGTGGAGCGGTCAACGAAACGGGAGCATCTGAATTGTTGAAGTAGATATAATATAATCCTTCCGGGCTCATGCGACGCATGATGATTGTATTCGTCTCATCATTCGCGTGAACGAAAGAGATATGTCCTTTGTTCGCAAGCGTCTTATGTTGCTTTCGAAGCTGTAGCAAGTGTCGTGTATAGGCGAATAACTCCTGATCCTGCTCCTCTGGATCCCACGGCATACATTTTCGGCAGCCTGGATCTTGATCGCCATCGAGACCGATCTCATCACCATAATAGATGACGGGACTACCCGAGAACGTCAACATCGATAACAAGAGAAGACGAAGCTTCTGTTTGTTATTCCCAGCACGTGTCAACGCACGCGGTGTATCGTGTGATCCGATTAGATTGAAGGTCACTTCATTGACATTCATCGTGTTTGAGAACAACACATGCGACATATCGTTCGCATACGAGCTTGCTTTAGTCTTATCTAAGGCAAAGAAGTTCAAAGCGGCATTCGTAAATGGATAGTTCATGACGGCGTCAAACTGGTCACCGAGCAACCATTCCTGTGAGTCATGCCAAATTTCACCAAGGATATACGTGTCAGGGTTGACTTCCTTGACGACTTGACGGAAATCACGCCAAAATGCGTGATCGACCTCGTTGGCGACGTCGAGTCGCCAGCCATCGATTCCGAATTCTTCGACCCAGTAGCGGGCGACATGGAGTAAGTATGACTTTACTTCATCGTTCTCGGTATTGAATTTTGGCATCTCAGGTACAAAAGCAAATGTATCGTAGTTCGGTAGCGGCTCGGTCACGAGTGGGAAATCGCGCAGATGGAACCATTCTTTATAGGTGGAACGACTACCATGTTCACGAATATCAGCGAATGCTTTGTGGTGGAAGCCGGCATGATTGAAAACGGCATCTAGCATGATACGAATGCCATGTG
>NZ_WBYY01000074.1:0-14302 GCF_048985645.1 Exiguobacterium sp. A1_3_1
AGATGTGTATAAGAGACAGGTAATACACCAAGCGGAACGGCACAGGCGAGACTAACGTATTTGAGAATTCCCGGTTCGCGTCGTTTGATGGCGACGATCCCGAGTCCGATTCCAAACAGATAAATGACAAGTCCGATCGGTATCGTAAGCATCGAGTTTGGTCCGAACGACCAGTTGAGCGGCGGGAAAATCATAGAGGCGATGAGCAGACCGAGCAAACTAAAGAAGAGAGAAGTTTTAGCATATGTCATGTGAGAACTCCTTTTAATTAAGTATGTGAACAAGAATTCGGATTTAAAATGAGAATTCCTGCTTCATCCAGTAAATTTCCTGTTTGGCATTTGAATGAACAGGAACTGTATCTAAAAGATACTATCTTTTAGATACAGGAGGGACCGATGCCAAAAGAAAACATGACCCGTTATGCGATTCTCGGACTTCTTGCAAGCGGATGTACGTCTGGTTATGAGATGAAACACACGATCGATACGAGTTTGAATCACTTTTGGAAAATCAGCTTCGGACAAGTCTATCCGACGCTGAAACGGTTAGAGGCGGAAGGGTTGATCGTTGAAGAGGTCACGGATGGGGAACGGAAACAATTCGCCCTGACGAAAAACGGGCATGCAGAGCTCGAGAGGTGGGTCGCTGAACCGTCCGTCGAACTGCCAGTGCAACGGAATGACCTATTGTTGAAGCTGTACTTCGCTCGACATGCTTCAAAAGAGGTCACCTTGCAGAAAATTCAAGAGCATGCACGATTGCTCGAAGAACGGCTTGAGACGTATCAAGCCATCGATGAGATGATTCGTTCATATCCGGACTCGAATGATGCCGTCTATTGGTCATTGACGCTTGATTATGGCATTCGGAAGACACGTGCGTTACTCGATTGGTGTGACGCTTCCCTTGAGACCCTTGAAGGAGGAAATTGACATGAAACGGATCATTGCGACTCCGAATAAAGACGTCGTCGTGTTCATCATCGGTTTACGAATCAATCGCTTGCGTTCCGTCCGGCAATGGTTGCCGACGGTCCAGGCGATGGGGCCGATGCTACAAGAGTGTTATGCAAACGATGTCGGTCTGATTTCGCATGAGTCACTTGTCGGTTGGCGTTCCGTGACGTTGATTCAGTATTGGCGTTCGACGGAAGAATTGATGGCATATGCCCATGGTTCCCGTCATTTGACGGCGTGGAAACGATTCAATCAGAAGGCACGGACATCAGAAGCGGTCGGGATTTTTCATGAAACGTTTGAAGTCAGCAATTATGAGTCAATGTATGTCAATCTTCCAACCCGAGGTCTAGCGAAAGCACTCGGGGAGTCGGCGATTAAGCCGCATCAAGAAAAAGCAAAAGGGCGCTTAGCCGAGCGGCAATCACAAGAGACGATCTAAATAGACAAAAGACGGGTGCCGAGGCATCCGTCTTTTTATGTCGCGACTGGCGTGACGGGTTCGAGCATCTCCCCGCAGTTTTGGCAAATATGATCGAGTGTTTTCGTACACGGTTCGCAAAACGTACAAGCGTGCGAGCACTGATAGACCGTCGTTTCAATCGTTTCTTGACACCGGACACAGGTTGATTCCATATGTATCACCTCCTGTAATTAGTATAAGAAAAGCATTTTGAGGAGCACAGTAGGAGAACATAGTGAAAGGCTATATTTTCCTTTGATTCCGTGTTAATTTGAAGAAAGTGGTTTTAATTCGAAAGGGAGATGAAAAATGGACCAAATTGATCAACAGATTGTCCGGATTCTGCAAGACGATGCCCGGATTCCATGGTCGGAACTCGGACGACAGATCGGGTTATCGGCACCTGCCGTCATCGAACGGGTCCGAAAAATGGAGGACGCGGGAATCATCGAAGGGTTCCGTGCTGTCATTAATCCAGAAGCACTCGCGCAAGGGTTACTCGCGATCGTCATGTTCGAAGAGACACGCTGCGCAGGCTTGATTGAATTTTGTAAAGGACATCCAGAAGTCGTCGAGTGTCACCGGCTGACCGGTAGCTATAACTTCATGGTCAAGTTGCAAACGGCGTCCGTTGCAACACTGGAGCGTTTCCTCGATGACGCATCGGTCTACGGCAAACCGTCGACCTGGATTCGACTGTCGACGCCAGTGCCATTCACGGGATATCCGGTATGACGGAAGCGACACGCGTACGGATCGAACAACTGACGAGAGATATCGAGCACGTCGAAAAGCTCGGTGAGCAAGGGGGAACTTCGATTGTATACCGGATTGAAGCAAAGAAAGGGAGTTACTTACTAAAGACTGCTACGAAAGCGAGATACCAAGAATGGCTCGCAGAAGAAGCAATTGTCTTAGAAGAATGGATGCAACGAGAACCAGGGCTCCTACCTGAGTACGTTGGTTTTTTTAAGACGGAACAGCAAAGCCATCTCTTGATGCAGTGGCGAGACGGGATGACGTTGACGACAGCCTTAAGACAGGCGACAAGTGAGCAACGGATTCAGCTGTGGCAAGCGTTCGGAACGTATCTTTTCCAGTTTCATCAACGCATGACAGGGGGAACGTCACAGGAGTGGTTAACGGAACGACTTATGACAGCGGAACGTTATGTCGCATCTGCTTGGACCTCCGGTACGTTGGATTTACTGAAACGATTGAAATTTATCCGGCCGAATCCGATTGCCGCTAGTTGGATTCATGGCGACTGTACGACAGACAATCTGTTGGTCGCGACGGACGGAACACTGTCGTTCATTGATGTCGGAGCGATGAGACCGGGCGATCGACGGTATGATATTGCTCTTGCGATCAGTCCGATCATCGATGATCGTGAAGCACTCGATGCCTTTTATGAAAGCTATCGCTTTGAGCGACTGACTAAACGAGAATTTGATTATTATGAACATGGTCTATACACCTTTTTCTAAAAAGTCGCTACACGAGGAGAAAAAAGATGAACCTCATGCTAATCGGAGGCGGTCAACTGGTTGCTCCGTCTCATCAATTCATCAATCGGCATATCGTTCAACTGACGAAACACACGCCACATATCGTCTTCCTGCCGACGGCAAGTCGAGATGAATCGTTATACCAATACCAATTTCGAGATACATATGAAGCACTTGGAGCGATTGTCTCGATCGTCACGCTGTTTGACGACGAACAATCCATGGCGACGCAACGACGATTAATAGAGTGTGCCGACATTCTTTATGTCGGCGGTGGCAATTACCCGTTACTCGTTCAGACGCTTGCTCTAAAAGGCATGGATCTATGGCTTGAACAAGCCGTTAAGCGTGGAACATGGTACGTCGGTGTCAGTGCTGGAGCAATCTATGCGATGGAATACGGAATCCGTACGAGTGAGGACGGAACGGACTATTGTCTGGATACGGGGCAAGGCTGGTTGAGCGGTTGTCTTTGTCCGCACTTGAACCAGGAAAAACGGGCAACCCGTTTTCAGGAACACCTGCCTCAAATGAATCATGCCATCGGATTACCTGATGATACGGCATATATTCTTTCTGGGACAGATCACTATCGAGTAGGAGAAGGGCACGCGTTGTAAGGACGTTAGCGTCTCGAACTCTAGGAGTGTCATCTTCTTCGATAGTCGTTTCGGATTCGATAAATGACAGATGAATTCAAGACTATTGCCATCCGGATCATTGAAATGCAGTTTGGCATGGGCGTAATTCGTATGTGTCATCACGAAGGGCTCATCTGGTCCAAATCCAAATGCAGCGCGTGGTTCGATTTGACGCTCGCGCAGCCAATTCGGAGCATTTCGTAAAAAGTCGATATCGACAGTTAAAGCGATGTGTCGGATGGAAGGATGGTACGGTGTGTTCGCATGCTCACTAAGCCAAAGTCCAAGCCAACTTTTTCCGGGTTCAATCCATAAAAATGCGATTCGATCGTCAATGGTATGATCAAAGGTTAATCCGAGTGATTCGTAAAATTCAATCGATCGATGTAAATCAGATACCGGTAGATGCGCTTCATATAGTGAGAACGTCATCGAACGAGTTCTCCTGTAGCACGATGCTCGAGCACGCTTGACATATGATCGGTCGCCCATTGTTTCATCATCAGGACGAGCGGACGAAGTGTCTCACCGAGCGGGGTAAGCGAATACTCGACACGAGGTGGTACTTCTGCGTATGTCACGCGATGGATCAGGCCATCGTGCTCGAGTTCTCGTAATTGTAAGGTCAAGATACGCGGACTGATGGATTCAGAGGTCTTCAACAGTTCTGAAAAGCGAAGCGGACCGTCAAGTAGTTGATAGAGTAAGATGGCTTTCCATTTTCCACCGATCACTTCAACCGTCGCTGCCGTCGCGCAAGAATAGGTATTCAGAAAGACACAACTGTCTTCGATTGGCATATGGATCGTCTCCTTTAGTTACATGATTGATAGTATGTCACTTCAAAGTGCGTACTTGTCGCTTGTTAGGAAGCGGCATACACTTCAGATGTCACTATCATACGAAATGAGGCTAGAACATGTTAACTAAAACGACTACCGATTTACGAAAACAACAGATTCTCGAGGCATTCGCTTTCCGTCACGCGACAAAACGATTCGCGGACAAACAGATTCCGGAAGATGATTTTGCTTTCATCCTCGAAACGGGACGTCTTTCTCCATCATCGTTTGGCTACGAACCATGGCGTTTTCTCGTCATTCAGGATGAGTCACTTCGTGCGCGTCTTTCACCGTTTGCGTGGGGCGCTGCCGGACAACTTGAGACAGCGAGCCACTTCGTCATCCTCTTGGCTCGAAATGAACAGGACATGCATTTTGACGCACCTTACATCAACCATATGATGCAGGACGTGATCGGATTAACGCCTGAAGCACAGAAAGGTCGTCATTCATTTTATCGTCAGTTCCAAGAATCCGACTTCGATCTTGTGTCATCCAAGCGCGCCATGCGGGATTGGTCGGCAAAACAAACATACATTGCGCTCGGCAACATGATGACCAGTGCGGCACAGATCGGGATTGATTCGTGCCCGATGGAAGGATTCGACCAACAAGCTGTCGAACAGCTGTTACGTGATGAAGGACACCTGACGGATAATCTGAATGTCGCCGTCATGGTCGCGTTTGGTTACCGAAATGAAGCACCGGCGCATCCGCAAACACGCCAAGCCCTCGTTGATCTCGTTGATTGGGTCTAACATTTAAGCGATTTTAAAACCATGTAATTCATCGCATCTGAGTCGATTTTTTCTTCGACTCAGTTTTTTTAGTTTGTTACGTATCAAGTTTATATAAATAGTAGTCAAAACAGTTGACGAACAAAAATCAGGATGGTATATTTATCTCGAATTAAAGATATATGAATTGAAGATACAAAAGAGGTGAACGAAATGACTACACCGAATCCGAACTTGAAAGCATTGACGGTCATGGTGCGCGCAGTTGATGCGTTACATGAAGTCATCAAGAAGGATGTTGCGCAATGGGGATTGAACCCGACGGATTTTTCGGTTCTTGAGTTGCTGTTTCACAGGGGCAGGCAACCGATTCAATTGATTGGAAAAAAAGTCTTGATCACGAGCAGTAGCATCACCTATGTCATCGATAAGCTCGAAAAGAAGAATTACGTTGTCCGAAAAGCATGTCCAGAGGATCGGCGTGTGACATTTGCGGAACTGACCTCTGAAGGACACCAACTGATGGAAGCTATTTTTCCAAAGCACGAGCAAGCAATCAATCAAGTATTTCAAGGAATAGCCCCGTCAGACCTCGAAGCATTCATCGAGACAGCCAAAACAATCGGCTATCAAGCAAAAAAACAATAAAATTTTTTTAGACTGATATCTCGAATTCGAGATAATAACCATTAAAGGAGCGATTTTTCATGAATGAACTAAAAGGAATCCACCACGTGACAGCGATTACGAGCAGTGCTGAAAAAAACTATGACTTCTTTACGAACGTCTTAGGAATGCGATTGGTCAAGAAGACTGTCAATCAAGATGACATTCAAACGTACCATTTATTCTTCGCCGATGATAAAGGATCTGCCGGCACGGATATGACGTTCTTTGATTTCCCTGGTATTCAAAAAGGGTCACACGGAACGAATGAAATCTTTAAGACAGCGTTCCGTGTTCCGACGGATGCCGCACTCGAATACTGGATTAAACGCTTTGACAAATACGACGTCAAGCACCGTGGTATCAAAGAACAATTCGGCAAGCAGACGCTCTCGTTCGTCGATTTTGATGAGCAACAATACATGTTGATCTCTGACGAGCACAATCAAGGTGTCGCTTCCGGCACACCGTGGCAAAACGGTCCGGTGCCCCTCGAGTTCGCGATCACGGGACTCGGTCCAATTCACATCCGGATCGCGGAATTCGACAATTTAAAAGCGGTACTTGAACAAGCGATGTTGATGCGCGAAGTCGATCAAGCTGGTTCCCTACACTTGTTCGAGATGGGTGAAGGCGGAAATGGTGCCCAAGTCATCGTTGAGCATAACGTCGTTCTACCAAGCGGACGTCAAGGATTCGGAACGGTGCACCACGTCGCCTTCCGCGTTGAAGATACGGCTGCCTTACAAGAATGGATCGAGCGGATGCAACAGCTACGCTTCAATACGTCCGGTTACGTCGATCGCTTCTTCTTCGAGTCGCTCTATGCTCGTGTCGCGCGCGGTGTCTTGTTCGAATGGGCAACGGATGGTCCTGGTTTCATGGGGGACGAGCCATACGAAACGGTCGGGGAGAAATTGTCGTTACCACCATTCCTCGAGCCGCAACGGGAACAGATCGAACAAATGGTCCGTCCGATCGATACGGTCCGGAGTACTCGGAAAATCGAAAAAGAATATCTTTAAAAGAAAAGTAAGCTGACAGCATCTAAATTAGAGGAGGAAATGAAAATGGAGAAATTAAACATTGGTATCATCTTAGGATCCACACGTGAAGGACGTCTCAGCCCACAAGTCGGGAACTGGGTCAAACAACTCGCCGATCAACGGGGGGATGCGAACTATACGATTCTTGACATCGCCGACTACAAATTACCACTCCTAGGTGAAAAGGACGGGGATGCGTCAGGTGCTGCTGATTGGTCGAAGGATGTCGCAGCGCAAGACGGATTCGTCTTCATCGTCCAGGAATACAACCACTCGATTGCAGCGTCACTCAAGAACGCGCTCGATTATCTACGCGTCGAATGGAACAATAAAGCGGCAGGGATCGTCTCTTACGGTTCTGTCGGTGGAGCGCGGGCAGCAGAACACTTGCGCGGTATCCTCGGTGAGTTATTGATTGCCGATGTCCGGGTGCATCCGGCGTTATCCTTGTTCACGGATTTCGAGAACGGATCGGTCTTAAAAGCGGCAGCCGTTCAAGAAACATCGGTCAACCAAATGCTCGATCAAGTCATTCCGTGGGCAACGGCGTTAAAAACAATCCGCTAAATCGTGATTGATCAGAAAACCCCCTCATTTCAGCGAAATGAGGGGGTTTTCTATCGTTGTCATGTACAACACGACGTGACGCGGCGCAGATCCTTTTCTTGAATGTAAAGCGTGTGTTGGTGGACTTTATAAGAAATGTCAGCCGCTTGCAGACGTTCGAGATAGTGACCTGTTGGAGTGACCGTACATTTCACATACGACGTCGCAGCATTCGGTGAGGCGAGACAGGTGAGCAATACAAGTGGAAGGAACCATTTTCGAAGTTTCAAGCGTATACCTCCTTCATTATTTCAAATACTGTATTAGTGATTTTATTGTCTAATTTAAAAACTGAAAATCACGACTCACGTCAACAAAAAATAACTGACCATCAAGCCGACCAACAGACCACCAAAGACAAGTCGATAGACGGGGGAAAGATGGGTTCCTTTATTTCGTTTAACTTGATAGACGATGAAATAAATCACACTTGTCACCATGACGAGGATCGCCAGTATACTGAGTAAAGTAGACATCAGCATTCCTCCTTATCGTAGGATTTTAGATAACGCTTTTCCTTTCGCCAGTTCGTCGACGAGTTTGTCGAGAATCCGGATGTTACGAATGAGCGGATCCGTTAGATGTTCCACACGAATCCCGCAGATGACGCCAGTGACTAAAAAGCGACGTTCATTCAGGGCGGGTGCGTGCTCGAAAAAGGCTGCGACGGTTTGGGTTTGTATGGCTTGTTCAAGAGTGGATGGCGTGTGTCCGGTCAACCAGAATAGCACGTCCTCGAGCTCGTCTTGTGTCCGTTGCTTGCGCTCGACTTTTTGACGGTATACCTGATACAGCTGCAACATCGGCATTTGAAATACTTTTTCGTAACTCAACTGAATCGCCTCCTTTCATGGTAACATATGGGAAAAGGTCTTATGTCACAGATTTCAATTCGGTTTGGAGGTGCAGGATGAAATGAGATATCGAATCATTGGAATGACTTTTTTGACGTGCCTAGTCCTATTTTTAGGCGTCGTGGGCGTAAAACTGTCGTATCAGGCATTGATTGATCCTCCGATTGATCAATCGACAGGAAACTGGGTACATATTCCGGGCAAGATCTTACCGACTAAAAAAGTCATTTATGTGAAAGAAGAGCACATCATCAATCAACCGAATTCTTCCAAAAGCGGGCACGAAGGTTATCGGAAGGAACCTAAAAAGAAAAAATCGATTGAGCTTGGGAAAGGTTTCTTGACAGATGCGATCAATCAAATCGCACGTGTGACTCCTTGGATGGTCGCTTTAGTGATCATCTTCTATCTGTATCGTCGACAACGATTCAACCGCATGAAGTGGTCATTCCGATCTCGTTATCCAACAAAACGATCTCCTGCATCGCTTCCGCTAACGCCTGAAGCCGAGTCCTCGTCAGAAGACAGTATGCTTGATTCAAAAATTCGTGAAGCGGTGCACGCGTTCAATCGGTCACTTGCTCCAGTGCAACAACGGCGGACATATGAAACGCTGACGGAGTGGTTAACACGTTTAGAGGTCACGGTTCCGCATGAGATCTATCAACTCGTTCGATATGCTGATATTCCGGAACAGACACTCGATCCCTCTCGACGGACTGCTTTCCTTGAACAGCTTGAGAAAAATCAGACACGGCTTGTGTAATCAGCCGTGTCTTTTTTGGTGTCCGCGATACTTATTAAGAGCAAGCATGTTTAACAGGAACAATACTGCACCATAGAGGAATAATCCGAGCCAGTACGGCCAGATGCTCGACCACCCGTTGCCGTAGACGAGTACTTCCTTGATCGCACTCGCTCCGTAGAAAATCGGGGTGATATATCCGATGTTACCAAGTCCATACGGGATCAGATCGAGCGGAATCAAACCCGAGAAGAAGATCTGTGGAATGATCGTAAAGGGAATCAACTGGACGACCTGCAACTCAGACTGGGCAAAAATCGAAATCGTTGCCCCGAACAAGACCGCGACGACGGCAAGTCCAAGCATCGTCAGGAAGACCCAGATGATCGAACCTTCAGACGGTAAGTCAAGAACGGTCGTCGCGTACAGGACGACAAGAATCGCCTGGATCGAGGCGAAGACGCTATAACCGAGCGTATAGCCGAAGATGACGTCGGTTTGACGAATCGGTGTCATCATCAACCGCTCGAGCGTGCCGCCACTGCGTTCTTTGACGAGTGCCATTGCTGACAAGATAAAGACGAAGAAGAATGAGAACAGCGATAAAAAGACGAAGCCAAGCGCATCAAACGTCGATTGATCATCATCTCCGTACAGATAGTTCGTCTCGAGTTGCATCGTCGGTTGCAGCGATGCCAGTCCAGCTTGAATTTCGCGTAACGCTTTGGAACTTTTCGTCGAAGGTTCACGGAGGTTCAACGCTAGCTGATTGTCTTTCATATCTAAGACGACGTCGACCGTTTCATGGTACTTGAGATAGGCGTCAGCATCGCTGCCGTTATACGTTTTAAGCGACAGATCCTGTTTTTCAATCGCTTGTGAGACTGGAGTCGGTACATCTTGACTGATGGCGACGACTGGCGTGTAGTCATCGTTTCCAAGTAGGAAATAGATCAAGGTGAAGATTAATAACGGAGCAAGCAAAATCAGTCCGACGCTTCGTTTATCGTTCAACGTTTGACGGATGACCCGTCGTGCGAGGTGCCACATCACGTCACGTCCTTTCCAGCGAGCAGGAATAGTTCCTCGACCTGACCGTTTTCAGTCTGTGCGAGCAAACGGTCGAGCGGATCGTAGGCGATGATCCGACCGTTATAAATCAGTGCCGCCCGGTCGCATTCGTTGATTTCATCCATGACATGGGTCGAGACGACAATCGTCGTACCTTGCGCACGAATCGCTTGGAATTGATTCCAAATCTGGCGGCGTAATACGGGATCGATCCCAACGGTCGGCTCATCGAGGAATAAGACGGTCGGACGATGCAGGATTGAGATGGCGAGGGACAATCGTTTCTTCATCCCACCGGAATAATGGCGAACGAGCTTTTTTTGATCGGCTTTCAAATCGACGAGTGTCAAGACCTCTTCGATACGTTTTGCTAAATCCTGACGGGACATGTTGTATAAGGAACCGAAAAATTGCAGATTCGCAAGACCCGATAAATCCTCATATAAAGCATCGTTTTGTGGCATGAAACCGATCTTTGATAACATCTTGAAGCTTGGCATCGAAGTGTCACCAATCTGAATCGAACCTGCGTCTGGCTGGATTGCACCAATCATCAAACGAATCAGTGTCGTCTTACCAGAACCTGACGGACCGAGTAACCCACAAATCTCACCGGACGGAATTAAAAGATCAATCTGTTGGATGACGCTCTGTTGATGAAACGATTTGGATACACCGTGCAATTGTAAATCCATCGTATTCTCCCTCCTTTTATGAAATAATTATTGAACAACGTGTTGATTAATTTCATTATAAAAGGGAGAGAAACTGGGAGCAATGACCAGTTGACGTCCATCTGTCGCTTAAGCGACACATCCTTCTAAAATGTTGAAGAAAGAGGCGATTTCAATGAAAAAACAGGATTTACGCGTTATCCGGACCGACCGGAGGATTCGTGAGACGTTCCTTCAGCTGATCGACGAAGTTGGATTTGATGCTGTGACGATCAAGTTATTGACGGATCGGGCGGAAGTCAACCGCGGGACGTTCTACCATCATTACGCGGATAAATACGAACTGCTCGAGCGGATGACGAATGAGATTTTTGAAAAGATCGAAGCGACGTTTGAACGGGAGATTCCGTTCGTCTTGATCAACAAAACGGAGGACTCACCTTACCGACGCATCATCCCGTTTCTGACGTTTCTTTATGAACACCGGACGCTGATGCGGATCCTACTCAGTCCGACGAGTGACGGGATGTTTCGGAACCGGGTCCGTGATTACATGCAACAGATTCTGTTCTCGGGACTACCGGAACAAGGAGAACGGCTCGTTCCAGAAAATTATCTCATTGCCTATCTCTCGGCCGCTCATCTCGGTGTCATCGAATCCTGGTTGCGCCATCCAAACGAGACATCACCGGAAGAAATTGCCCGGATCATCTTTACGATTTCGATGGAAGGTCCGTTTCGAGCAGCGGGGTTCCGACGATGAGTATTGAGCAAGTCTTAGAAAAAGTCGTCGCGTGTTTGCAGCATGAACAGATTCAGTTTGCGATCGGTGGTTCATTATTGTTACACCATCATGGACTGCCTGTCACTCCGCGCGACATCGATCTCGTCGTCGCGTTAGCGGACGCCGAACGGGCAGTCCTATTGTTATCTGAGATGGGAACTGTCGTTGAACAAGACGAGACGTCGCTTTACACGACGGAAGTGTTCCAGGAATTCATCATCGAAGGAATCGATCTCGATCTGATGAGCGGACTTCAGGTTCGCCATGACGAGGGCGTGTTCGTCTATCCGTTTGCTGAACAATCGATCGATTCAGCTGGACGTCCGTTCATGGCACTCGTCGATTGGTACGTCATCTATCAACTGATTCCGGGGCGGGAACAAAAGGTCACGATGATTGAAGACGTATTTACGAAACAGGAAGTCGACCGTAAACGTCTCGAACAGCTGAGAAGCCTCGTTCTTCCGCAAGTCGTAAGAAATCGGATAGATCAATGGCTGTATTGACCTATAAGTCGCGTAATAAGACGACTTCGTTCGTTGCTGATAAGTAAGCGTGGTTCGAGTCAAGCAAACCACAAAGAATGTATTGACCTTTTGAGACATCGAACACATAACGCGGCGTGAGCAAAAGGTACGGACGTAATGCATTGAAAATGACATCTTGCTGATCATCCTCGAGCTCCGGTGGAGTAACGGATGCGAGCGCGGTATGGAGTTCCTGATCGTCGGTCAAGCTAATCCAGTCAAGTGTCTTTTCGTCAAGGAGAATCGTGACGCGTCGCTGCTGATCAACATAGGACGTCGGATGCGCGCGTGACAACGTGACAGCAAGGTAAGGGTGTTGCCGGTAAATGTACCGAATCATCCATTGTCCGGAATCGGCAGGGTACTCGTTTTGAATGATGTCTTTGATTATGGTGTAAGCGTTCACAGTCTCCTGCGAAATCGGATGAAAATCAGGATGTTCGGTCTGCGTGATCACGTCACTCGCCGTCACGATTTCTCCGGAGTGATCCGGATACCGTTCATACTTCTTAGACGGTAAACTTGTCCAAGATAACACATCATTCACTTCGATTGAGGAAGTGAAATCTAGTTTACTTGGAACAAGGATAGATCTTTCTTGCGTAATGAACGTTTCGGAGACGGTGTGCGCGTACTGATGTCCTGTTTTAGGGTAGGAAAACCATTTTATTTGTTGTTTGGTTAGCAAGTCGATGTCCTCGAGCGTTAAAACGAAAGCTTCCTGAGTCACATGATGATCAAGCGGATGAGGACCGTATAGGAACAACTCATCGAGTTGACCATTTTCCGTTAATGTCAGATGAATGAAGCAACCGGGAGTCAGCCGAATCCCTTCGTAACAACTCACATAACTGAAAAAAGTTTCGTTTTCTTCTTCGAGCATGAAATGCGTACCATGGATCATATCGGTCTCTGATTCGATCCAAGCGATCCGAGTGGTTGGATCACGTAAATCGTTCGGCACGGAATAAATCGAGCTCGGACCCTCTAAGGATAACGTCGTCGTTCGTTTCGTGACAGGGTCAATCGAAATCTGCACGGTTCCTTCAGGAAGCATCGTGCCATTCTCTTCCTCGATGACCGATGCACCTCGCGGAATCCAAAACGTCTCAAACGAGTAGACGGTCTGATCGTTCATTTTGTCTCGAGCGTAAGATGAATCATAGAGAATGTAATCATTTAACTGATACTTCTCGAGAATGAATTTGACTAATTGGGTAGTTAAGATATGCACTACGTTCACACCTTTCGATTACGATTAGCTGATTGTTTAAGGAAAAGAGAAGAAGTTTGATGGTTACGTTCTCTTTCTCATACGTTCAGTGTAACGTGAAGTATTGGAAAAAGAATGTGAATTGAAATTTATTACATAATTGTAAGGCGTTGAACACGGTTTGATGTATTATTCTAGAAGAGTAACTTGAAGTAGTATTAAGCTGTAGGAGGAAACAAAAGTGTCAGATTTTAATCTAGCTGTGAACGTGTTATTCGGAAGTGTCCATCTCATCCTCATGGCGATGGCTGTTCCATCGATCATCTACGCGCTTTATCTGTTACGAAAAATTGCTAATAAATGATTGCAGGGATTTATTGGTAATGAAAAGAAGATAGTTAAAGTACCTACGCATCATTCAAAGGAGGCGATGACATGTCATTTTGGACATGGTTTGCAATCTTATTTGTGTTAGCGGTTAGTGTCTACGCATCTTCTCAACCAAAACGTTCGAAGCAATAAAAAAGGCGCGACTTCCATTGTGGAAGCGCGCCTTTTTGTTTGTTCAGTTTTGCGTATCGAGCCAAGCGATCGCGTCCGTTAAGTCGTCGGCAATATAGTCGACGTTTGCTTGTTCCACGCGATCAGCGTAATCACGAATGGAGCTCTCTCCGGCACCGGTTCGAACTAAGATTTTGATACACCCGGCGTGCGCAGCTGCCATCATATCACTCCATCGGTCCCCAATGACGACACATTGATCGAGTCGGAGATCGTGTTTTACTTGAGCTTGCCATAATAATTCAGGTGACGGTTTGCGACAAGTGCAACAATCTTCCGCTGCATGCGGACAAATCAGCGTATCATCAAAGCCGAAGTTCTGTAATTCTGTTCGAAAATCCTCTTCACGCGCCAATCCTTTTGAAATACCAGGTTGATTCGTAAACGCAATCAGTAAAATCC
>NZ_WBYY01000075.1:0-13723 GCF_048985645.1 Exiguobacterium sp. A1_3_1
AGATGTGTATAAGAGACAGGTCTACAACAGTCCGTTGTCTGAAGCAGGTGTACTTGGTTTTGAATACGGTTATAACGTCTTCGCTCCGGAAACACTTGTATTATGGGAAGCGCAATATGGGGACTTTGCGAACTCAGGTCAAGTCATCTTCGACCAGTTCATCTCAGCTAGCCGAGCAAAATGGGGACAAACGTCAGGTCTCGTCATGTTGCTTCCGCATGGTTATGAGGGGCAAGGACCAGAACACTCGAGTGGTCGTTTAGAACGTTTCTTGACGTTATCGGGTGAGAAAAACTGGACGGTCGCGAACGTGTCAAGTGCTGCCCAGTACTTCCACCTGTTGCGCCGACAAGCAGCGATTCTCGGGAAAGAGGAAGTCCGACCGCTCGTCGTCATGACGCCGAAGAGTCTCTTGCGTCATCCGCTTGCGACATCCGATGTCTCTGAGTTGACGGAAGGTAGTTTCCAACGTGTCATCGAACAAGCTGGACTTGGCGAAGCACCAGATCGTGTTAAACGTCTTGTGTTCTGTTCTGGTAAGATGGCAATCGATCTAGCAGAAGCCGTTTCAAAATCAGATGAGAATCTCGATTGGCTACAAATCGTCCGGGTCGAGGAGTTGTATCCGTTCCCGGCGAAAGCCTTACAAGAAGTCATCGCGCGCTATGAAGCCGTCGAAGAGATGGTCTGGGTACAAGAAGAACCGAAAAACATGGGGGCTTGGTCCTTCATGGAACCTCGACTTGAGACAGTCGCACCGAACGGCATCCAAACCGTCCGTTACATCGGTCGTCGTCGTCGTTCTAGTACAGCAGAAGGTGACCCGTCAGGTCATAAAGTAGAGCAGGCACGTATCATCAATGATGCACTCACAGCGACTGTTTCTACTCCAACAGCACCATCACACGTATCAAATCACACATCATAACTTAAGATAGAATCGAGTCATAGGGGGAGAATACGATGGAAATCAAAGTACCAGAACTTGCCGAATCAATTACTGAAGGAACGGTGGCGTCTTGGTTAAAACAACCAGGTGATCACGTGGAAAAAGGGGAAGCCATCGTTGAGCTCGAGACAGATAAAGTCAACATCGAAGTACCGTCAGATGAAGCAGGTACGTTGACGGAAGTGATGGCTGCTGAAGGAGATACAGTTCGCGTCGGGGAAACGATTGCTGTCATCTCTGCTGGTGGCGAGGCTCCAAAACCGGCTGCGGCAGAACCAGTACAAGAAACGCCAAAAGAGACACCAAAAGCAGAAGAAAAAGCGGAACAACCGGTGGCTGCAGCAGCGACTGAAAGTACATCTGTTGCGGATCGTCCGATTGCTTCACCTGCTGCCCGTAAACTGGCTCGTGAAAAAGGAATCGATTTAGCGCAAGTGGCGACGCAAGATCCACTTGGTCGCATCCGCGTCCAAGACGTCGCGACGTTTGAAGTAGCACCACGTGAGCAAGCAAAACCGGCTCCTACGAAACCCGCTACACCGGCACCAGCACCTGCAGCCGCTCCTGGGAAACCGGAAGAGCGAATCAAGATGTCACGCCGTCGTAAGACGATTGCGAACCGACTCGTTGAAGTTCAACAAACGGCAGCGATGTTGACGACATTCAATGAGATCGATATGTCAGCGGTCATGGCACTACGTAAACGTCGCCAAGAGAAATTCGTGAAGGAAAACGAAGTCAAACTCGGCTTCATGTCATTCTTTACGAAAGCAGCAGTTGCAGCACTTAAAAAGATGCCATACTTGAATGCTGAGATTCAAGGGGATGAAATCGTCCTGAAGAAATTCTACGATATCGGGATTGCGGTCTCAGCACCGGACGGTCTCGTCGTTCCTGTCGTACGTGATGCGGACAAGAAGAACTTCGCTGAGATTGAAAAAGATATCATTCAACTCGCTGTCAAGGCGCGTGACAACAAACTCGGTCTATCTGATTTGACGGGTGGTACGTTCACGATCACGAATGGTGGTACGTTCGGTTCACTCATGTCGACACCGATCTTAAACGGTCCACAAGTCGCGATTCTAGGGATGCATGCAATCAACTTGCGTCCTGTCGCGATTGATGCTGAACGGATGGAAAACCGTCCGATGATGTATGTCGCACTCTCCTACGACCACCGAATCGTTGATGGAAAAGAAGCCGTTACGTTCCTGAAGCACATCAAAGATTTGCTTGAAGATCCAGAGTCATTGATTTTCGAAGCGTAAGTTTCAAAAAGACCCGTTTGATCGAACGGGTCTTTTTCTATGTCGTAATAACACTTTGTCATCAAATCACGAAATGACATTTACATTTTCTCTATATCAGCTTCATACATACGACTTAGGATAGGTATTGTAAGAATATTTCAAGGGGGAATCAATTATGTTGAAACAATTTGGGTTAACGATGGCTGCAGGCGCGATATTAAGTACAGGTTTTCCGACAGAAGATGTCGGTGCACAATCAAAAGGAAAATCATTGCTCGATCCAAATCGAATCATCAACGTCGCTCACCGCGGAGCTTCAGGGTATGCACCAGAGCATACGATGCCAGCTTATGAAATGGGACATAAGACATTCAAAGCGGATTACATCGAGATTGACTTACAGATGACAAAAGATGGTCAATTGATTGCGATGCACGATGAAACGGTTGATCGGACGACAGATGGGACGGGTGCTGTCAAAGACAAGACACTTGAAGAAATCAAGAAGCTTGATGCAGGAAGCTGGTTCAATGAAGTAAACCCTTCACTTGCTCGAAAAGAGTACGCTGGATTAAAAGTGCCGACACTTGAAGAAATTTTCTCGACATATGGAAAGCATGCGAACTATTATATTGAAACAAAATCGCCAGAGGTTTATCCAGGTATGGAAGAGAAGTTATTGAATACCTTAAAAGCTTATGATTTATCGAGTGATCGTGTAAAACCGGGTCAAGTCTTAATTCAATCGTTCAGTGAAGCAAGTCTTCAAAAAGTCAAAGCCATGGATCCGAATGTACCGCTTATTCAGTTGATGGAAGCGAACGAAGTCAAGGCATTGACGGATGATCGATTGACTGCAATCCGTCAGTATGCGGTCGGTGTCGGTCCTTCCTTCAAAGCGTTGACACGTGAGAACGTCTCAGCGATTCGCGCGCATGATTTATTACTTCACCCGTATACTGTCAATGAAAAAGCGGATATGGTACGTATGCTTGATTATGGTGTTACAGGTGTCTTTACGAACTATGCCGACCGTTTCAATGATGTCGTGAAAGGGCTGTACAAAAAATAAAGTAAAAACGAAACAGTACTATTTCTTCTTTCGAACAGGAAAGGAGGAATAGTTTTTTGTTTTTAAAACTCGTATTTTAAATCCAATATTTCATTCCATACGTAAACCCTATAGAGGTTTATCAGAATTTCGAATCATGAGACAAAACAATGTAGTCAGTTTCGTATTTCATGGTACGATAACAGTGCAGTTTTGGGAAGGAATGGAGTGAGGATCGTGAGAATTACACAGTATACGGATTATGGACTACGTGTGTTGATGTATCTCGGGGTGCACCGGGATGTTATCACACCAATGCCGCAGATTGCCAAGCATTATGGCATCTCATCCAACCATTTAATGAAGGTAACACAACAATTAGCGAAACTTGGCTATGTCGAATCAACAAGAGGTCGGTCAGGCGGACTCCGTTTGATTCGTGAGCCAAAAGACATCAACATCGGGAAAGTCGTTCGGGAGATGGAACCGATGGATATCGTCGAGTGTTTTGGAAGCAACGGTCATTGTGTCATCGAACCAGGATGCCGTCTAAAAGGTGTGCTCGGACGAGCGCTTCGAGCTTTTATCCGGGAACTGGAACAGCATACATTAGAAGAATTGCTAGATAATCGTGATGAGTTGGCACTCTTGTTTGCTGCCTCATCTTTACAGCGTTCCTAATCAAAAAACCCTCGCTTCCGTGAATGGAAGCGAGGGTTTTGTCATAGCGATATTTATACATCATCTTGACGTTTCTTTGGTTCCACATGTTCTTTGTTCTGGGACAAGTCGTCTCGAACAGACGATTTCCATAGCGGCACATTGCTGTAATATGCAGCACGAGCGATCAGATGTCCTCCAATTGGTGCTGTGATGAGCACGAACAGAATGCCGAGAACGACACGAGAGGAGAAGAATCCATCTTCAGTGACGAAATAGATGATGACGCCGATTAAAATCGACATGACACCTAATGTCGCGCTTTTAGATGCAGCGTGAGCACGCGTATAGACATCCGGTAAGCGGATCAGACCAAGCGCGGTGACGAGACTAAATCCCATACCGAGCAAGGCGAAGACCGCGACGATCAATTCATTGGTTGCGATCACGTTCGATGATCTCTCCTTTCTCGATATATTTTGAAAAGGCAACTGTACCGATGAAGGCGAGTATACCAATCAACAGGATGACTTCGAGGTAGTCGCTCGTCCGTAAGATGATCGAGACAAGTCCAACGATTGAAATCAAGCTGATACCAATTGAATCAAGCGCGATGACACGATCCGCAACACTTGGTCCTTTGATGACCCGGTAAAACAGACCAAGCATCGAGAGAAAGACACCCCCGAGTGCGATATAGATTAAAATATCGAACATCACCGACTCACCTCCAGAATGGCTTTCTCAAAACTATCACGAATCGAAGCGACCGCTTCATCGACCTCTGGCATGTGGAGTGCATGAATGTAGAGTGTCTTATTATCATCCGAGATATCAACGACAAGCGTTCCCGGTGTCAGCGTGATCAGCATTGACAGCAACGTGATTTGCCACGGTTGATCGAGTTCGGTCTCATAGGCGAAAATACCAGGTTGAATATCTAACTTCGGCTTTAAAATGATTTTCAAGACATCGATGTTCGCGACGACAAGCTCGTAGAGAAAGCGGAAAAACAATAGGACGAGTGCGACGACAGGTCCGAGATAAAAGCGACCTTTGAAGCCGCGACGGAAAGCGAACATCGCAATCAGCCCTAGCGCGTAACCGATGACGAAACCGGAGGCCGAGAAATTGTTTGAGAGAAACATCCACAAGAATGCAAGAAATAAGTTGAGCAAGACTTGAAATGCCATGAATTAACGACCTCCTTTTAGTACGGCATCGATATAGAGCGTTGGATTCGTCAACGGTTCGACGGCTTGTTGAATCAGTGGACGCATCGCCTCAGCACCTACTCCATAGAGAATGCTGAGCGCAACTAAGACAATCGTAGGAACTAGCAGCTTGGGAACAAGCGCTTGTTTATCACCCGAGTAGGTCTTCGGTGTTCCCCAAAAGGCACGCATGAACAATTGAACGACGGAATACAAGACGAGCAGACTTGATAGTAAGACGATGATCGGTCCAATCAACTCACCAGCTTCAATACCACCACGAACAATCAGGAATTTCCCAATGAACCCGCTGAGCGGTGGAATCCCGGCAAGTGATAACGCCGCGATGAAGAACGTCCAACCTAGTACAGGATAGGTTTTGATCATCCCTCCCATATCTTTCAGTTTACTCGAGCCGGCAATTCCGACCATGATCCCTACGAGAAGGAATAAAGCGGCTTTGATCAACATATCATGAAGAAGGTAGAAAATCGCACCTTCTAGTGCTTGCGGTGTCATGAGGGAAACCCCGTACAAGATGACCCCGACTGCGACGATGATGTTGTAGATGATGATTTGCTTCGCATCCCGTGTCGCAAGCGCACCGATCACCCCGATGATGATCGTACTGAGAGCAAGGATACTTAAGATTTGATGAATCGTTCCAATCTCATTTGAGAAGAACAAACTATACGTCCGTAAAATCCCGTAGACCCCGACCTTCGTCAGCAAGGCACCGAACAGAGCAAGAACAGGCGTCGGCGGTACTTGATAAGAACCAGGTAACCAGAAGTAGAGCGGGAAGATCGCACCTTTTAATCCGAAGACGATCAGGAATAACAAGGCGATGACGTTTAGGATTGCCGGCTGTCCGACCTCTGAAATCTTTTGACTGATATCCGCCATGCTGAGTGATCCGATGATTCCGTACAAGAAGGCAACCGTCATGACGAATAATGCGGACGAGATGACGTTGATCAAAAGATACTTCAGCGATTCTCGTAATTGTGCCGGTTTCCCGCCGAGAACGATCAAGACATAAGACGAAATCAGGAAGACTTCGAAGAAGACGAACATGTTAAAGATATCACCTGTCGTAAAGGCACCATTGACACCAACGAGCAGGAATTGAACGGCGATGAAATAGTAGTATCGTTGATAGGAAACGCTCAAGTAGACAATGGCATACCAGATGATACAAAGAACAAGAATGCTCGTCGTCGTGACGAGTAAAGCGGATAGCATGTCAGAGACGAGTGTGATACCAAAAGGTGCTGGCCAGCTACCGAGTGTGACTGTTAAGATGCCGTTCGACCGGACAGTCAGCACAAGATAGATGGAGACACAGACAGTCAAAATCGTCGAAAAGAGGGAAACGATTCGTTGTCCTTTGAGGTGTCTCGGGAAAAACATCAAGATGACACCCGTCAACAAAGGGATGATGATTGGTAGTAGCGGTAAGTTAATCATTCGAATCGGTTCCTTTCATCTCTTCGATATTATCGGTTCCGAGTTCTTGATAGGCACGATAAGCGAGTACCAAGAAAAAGGCAGTGACACCAAAGCTGATGACGATGGCGGTCAAGACGAGTGCTTGCGGTAGTGGATCCGTATAGGAAGTCACGCCGTCCTTTAAGACCGGAGCCGCGCCTCGTTTTAATCCACCCATCGTCATGACGAGTAGATGGGCAGCGTGGCTGAGCAACCCTGTTCCGATGATAATGCGAAGAATACTTTTCGAAAGAATGAGATAAATGGCACACATCGTCAGGATGCCTGCGGCGATCGCCATGATGATTTCCATATTAATCACTCTCCCCAATCGTTTGAATAATCGTCATCGTCACACCGACTACAACAAGATAAACACCAAGATCAAACAACATCGCCGTATGAAGTGATGTCTTACCGAATAACGGTAGGTTGAAATAGTCATGTGCATGTGTGAAGAACGGGACGTTAAAGACAAGCGCTCCTGAAGCCGTCAGTACGGCAATCAACATGCCAAGAGCCGTGATCCATTTGTAGTCGAATGGCAAAATCCGGCGTAACGTCTTGATGTCGTAAGCAAGTAAGATCAAGACAAGAGCAGACGCCGTCACAAGACCACCAATGAAACCGCCACCTGGCGTATAGTGTCCAGCAAAGAACAAGTAGACAGCAAACAGGAAGATGATGAACGTGATAAAGGAAGTCGCGGACTCTAAGATGACGTCATTCGTATGCTTTTTTGTCTGCTTTTTCATTTATCCATCCCTCCTGTTCGTCTGAATTTAATCATCGTGTAAATTCCGATTCCGGCAAGTGCGAGAACGGCAATCTCAAACAACGTATCAAAGCCACGGAAGTCGACGAGAATGACGTTGACCATATTACCGCCAGCGGCAAGATCAGCGACATTATCGATGTAATATTTGGCGATTGAAGTAAACGATCGTTGGCTGAGAGAAGCAAGTGCGACGAGTGTCACCGTCAATCCGACGAGTGCCGAAATCAAGGCGTTGCCGAGCTTGAACGGAATGCGCTCTTCTTTCCGGCTGATTTCCGGTAAACGATAGAAAACGAGCAGGAACAGAGCGACCGATACTGTCTCGATGACGAGTTGCGTCAAGGCAAGGTCTGGCGCTCGGAACAAGACGAAGAACAGAGCGACCGTATAACCTGTTACACCGAGCAAGATGATCGATGTCAGTCGTGAACGCGCAAAGGTGATCGAGAGTGCACTCGAAACGAGAACGAGTGCAAGGATGATCTCATACGCGTCAATCGAGCTGATTGGATCAACCGCGAAGCGGAAGGCATCAAACCCGTATAATGCCGTCAAGATCAAGATGACGATGAATCCGAAGATGTAGACGAGATACGACCGCATGTATCCGGTCATGACCGTATCATGGATTTTTGTCGATGTCTGTTCACCACGACGTAACAAGGCGTCATATTGATGATTCAAGGAGACGGCACGTGGTATCCGGTTGTAAAGCGATTGCCAGCGTGGCAATGTTTTATACAAGATGACGCCAGCACTGATGATCACGAGTGTCAGGAATAATTCAGTATTGAATCCGTGCCACATTGAAATATGCACATCAATCTTGCCACCGGCATCAACGACTTGCGGTAAGATCGCTTCGACTGCTGGTCGGATCAACGTATCCGATAATATATTCGGGAAGAGTCCGATGATGACGACAAGCGAGACGAGGACGAGAGGTGGAATCAACATGCCAATCGGTGCCTCGTGTGGTGTTTTCGGTAACTTGTCGTCTTGACGCTTACCGAAGAACGTTCTGCGGACGATCAAGATGCTATAGACGAATGTAAAGATACTTCCGACGACGGCGAGTACAGGAATGATCCAACCGTAAGAAGGTAAGTGGAACAAGTCAGATCCTGAAACTTCAAGTACACCTGTCAAGAACATCTCTTTACTTAAGAAACCATTGAATGGTGGAATCCCCGCCATCGAAAGGGTCCCGATCATCGCAATCGTCATCGAAATCGGCATGAGTTGCGCAAGACCACCGAGCTTCCGAATGTCGCGAGTACCAGTCTCGTGATCGACGATTCCCGCCATCATGAAGAGACTGCCTTTAAACGTCGCGTGGTTGATCAGGTGGAAGATCGCAGCGACTGTCGCAATCGTATATAATCCGTCATCTAACGCGTCAACGTGCAAGGCGGCTGCTCCGAGTCCGAGCAAGGACATGATCAATCCAAGCTGAGAAATCGTCGAGTAAGCAAGGATTCCTTTCAAATCATGTTGTTTCACCGCATTGAGTGAACCCCAGAATAAGGTGAATATTCCGACAGATGAGACGAGATAGAACCAGAGCGACTCATCCGCAAAAATCGGACTGAAACGAGCGACAAGATACAACCCTGCCTTGACCATCGTTGCCGAGTGCAAGTAGGCGCTGACAGGGGTCGGTGCTTCCATCGCATCCGGTAACCAGATGTGGAACGGAAATTGAGCCGATTTCGTGAAGGCAGCTAGCAAGAATAAAACGAGGGCGACCGAAAAGAAGGGTTCACCTTGAATCGATTCAAGCGACGCATAGGTCTCACGAATACTTAACGATCCACTGAGTGTTGAGAGAATCGCGATTCCCCCAAGCATCGCTAGTCCACCGAAGACGGTGATCAGCATCGATTTTTGAGCGCCGTAACGAGAACGTTCCCGCTCGTACCAATAGGCGATCAATAAGAACGACGAAATCGACGTTAATTCCCAGAACAGATAGAGGACGATCATGTTATCTGACAGCACGACGCCAAGCATGGCGGTCATGAACATCAACAGATAGACATAAAATGTTCCGAGTGATTCTTTTTTCGCATCTAAATAAAAAATCGAATAAAGAACGACGAGTGAGCCGATTCCTGTGATCAATAGTGCGAACAATAAGCCGAGTCCGTCGAGATACGTGACGAAATCGATACCGAGCGATGGTATCCACGGCATGCGTGCCGTAAAGGTCTCACCTGACATCGTACCAGCGAGAAAGCGGCTGAAATACGAAACGAGCAGTACAGGTACGACAAGTACAAACCAACCGGTATGAATGTTCGGAAGGCGTTTCGCTAGAAGCGGAATGAAAAGACTGATCAATATGGGCAGTAAAATAGCCCCGTGCATCACGGACACGAAATTCCCTCCTTTGTGACATCGACGACCAAAAATGAAAAAGGGACGCGAACGCAAGCTGTTGAAGCTCGGAACTGTCCAGTAGAAGACACGATTCATTTTGTTCGTCGAAGATGTTTCTGAATCAAGTATAGCGTACTTTTTTCCTTCTTGCATGACGTGAAGCGTTGAAGCATAAGGGATAGAGCCATTTTCTCTCTTGATTATTAAATATGTAGGAACACGGCAGAAATAGGCTGAAATTTTTTTTGATTTTTTTCAAATAACACGTTGATCCATGAGAAGAATGATTCAAACTCAAGTAACTCGGGTACATCTATCTAGAGTACAACTAATGACCATAGAGGGGGAACTTTCATGCGAGCAACATTCAAGACAGGTGTCATTTTAGGTGGTTTAGCGGCGATTGCGACAATCGCCTATCAACAATACCAACAACGAAAAACGACTTCAGACGATATTGACCATCGTCCAAGTGTCGACGCGAAACGCGATCCGGCTGAAGTCGGACTGACACAACTTGATTCCATTCATCGGGCAGATTGGCAAGCGAATGGATTCCCACAAACGCACGCAGAACTCGAACGCCTCGAGCGAGAAGAAAATTAAAAAAACACGTCTCTCGAATGAGAGGCGTGTTTTATGGTCATTAAGCACTTGTTGTGACTAGGGCACGTGTCCGTTCACTGTGTGCAGTATAAGAAGAAAGATGTTCGAATTGATAAAGCGTTAAGGTCGCTGTGCGACGTTGACCGGTACTCGATTCTAGCATTAAATAAGCTTCATTGAAGTCTGTTCCACCACCATCATAGCGGATGTGTGCCGTAATCGTTCGTCCATCTGTTGTCTGCATATAAATATCGTATCCTCCGAAATCAACGCGCTTAAAGCTAGTTGCCTCGCTTACGATGTGTTTGAATGTTTCGATTAAAGAATATGTCATCGTTCGTTCCTCCTTTTATTTCTTCAAAGCAAAATAAGTTATAATCAACTCCGAATATTACTATTCCCATTAAATTCAAGAAATAAACATCATAAATGAATCTTTTTTAGTTCTTGTTATGAAACGCGTTTCATACTTTATGATGAATACAGACGGTGCGTGACCGATTCTGGGCGTTAACCGATATAGAAACTATAATCAAAAAGACAAGGGGATGGTCGTGACCATCCCCTTGTCTTTTTGATTATAGTTCTACGTTGTGATAGACCTGTTGCACATCCTCAAGATCTTCCAGTGCATCGATCATTTTCTCGAATTGGGCGACGTCGTCTTCAGACAACGCGACTTCGTTTTGAGCGAGCATGACGAGTTCGGCAAGTGAGAACTCGGTGATCCCTGCAGCTTTCAACGCTTCTTGCACAGCATGGAATTGTTCCGGCTCAGCGTAGATGATGACAGATTCGTCTTCTTCGAGGATATCGCGCACATCAATATCCGCTTCCATCATCAATTCGAGAACGTCATCTGCAGTTTTACCTTCGAAGGCAAAGATTGCCGTCGCATCGAACATATAAGCGACGGATCCGCTCACGCCCATGTTTCCGCCATTTTTTCCGAATGCAGCACGGACGTCAGAAGCCGTCCGGTTAACGTTGTTCGTCAACGTTTCGACGATGACCATTGAACCGCTTGGACCGAATCCTTCATATCGTAAGACATCGTAGTTTTCTTCCGCTCCACCTTTTGCTTTTTCAATCGCCCGATCGACGATGGCACGTGGCACGTTGTATGTCTTCGCTCGTTCGAGAACGACCTTTAATGCTTGGTTTGATTCTGGATCGGGTTCACCTTGTTTAGCCGCTACATAAATCTCACGACCGAACTTTGCGTAGATCCGACTCGTATTTTTGTCTTTTGATGCTTTTTTTTCCTTGATGTTGTTCCATTTACGACCCATTTCGTATCCACTCTCTTTCCGTAATATCAGAAATCCCTGATTTCCTATGCGTTATCAGTATACCTTAAACTACCTGACAGACTGAACTAAAATGTCGGTGGAACAGTTGAATTTCTACTAAATACGTTTAAGCGATGCGGAAGAAAGGAACTTTACCGATAGAGAAATATCAATTTAAGGGAGAGTGGCAGAATTTGAATCAGGCTGGAGTAGTTCATCGCGCATTATCACCGTTCGTTTATGCCTATGATCAAGAAACCGTCCATGTCCGACTTATGACGGCTAAAGGCGATATTGAAAAAGTTGAATTGATATATGGTGATCCGTATGAATGGGAAGCGGAAAAAGAAGAAGACCGAGATTGGAATTTTGATCCGGAGAAAGAAAAATCATGGAAAGTGAAACGGACGCCGATGCAACACAATGGAAGTGATGCGACGTATGACTATTGGTTCATTGCAATCCGTCCAGAACGGAAGCGGGTACGGTATGGGTTTGAGGTTCATGGCGATAAGATAGCCGTTTTAACCGAGCGTGGCTGGTATGACGAAGCACCACTCAATCATCCAGGCTATTATTTTTCTGTGCCATATGTTCATGCGACGGATGTCTTTGATACACCGGATTGGGTGAAGGATACGGTCTGGTATCAAATTTTCCCGGAACGATTTGCGAATGGTGACCGGGCGAATGATCCAGCGGGAACGAAGGAGTGGGGAAGTGAAGCACCGGCTTTTCAGAATTTCTTCGGTGGAGATTTTCAAGGGGTCATTGATCACGTCGATCATTTACAACGTCTCGGCGTCACGGGTGTCTACTTCTGCCCAGTCTTTGAGGCACCATCCAATCATAAATACGATACGCTTGATTACTTGAAGCTTGATCCTGCGTTCGGTGACGAGAAAACGTTCCGCAAGATGATCGATGTGCTACATGAGAACGGTATCCGCATATTACTCGATGCCGTCTTTAATCATATTAGTGAAGAGCACCCAGCATTTCAAGATGTCTTAGAAAAGGGACAAGACTCGAAATACGCCAACTGGTTTACGATTGATTCCTTCCCGGTCGATCCATCGATTCCAAACTATGAAGTGTTTGCATTTGAACGAAACATGCCGAAGTTGAATACTGCCCATCCGGACGTCAAAGACTATTTGCTTCACGTCGGACGTTACTGGGTCGAGGAATTCGGAATTGACGGCTGGCGTCTGGATGTCGCGAGTGAAGTCGATCATGCGTTTTGGCGTGAGTTTCGAAAGGAAGTCCGGGCTGCGAACGGAACATGTTATATCGTCGGCGAATGCTGGACGGATTCGCAACCATGGCTCCTCGGCGATCAATTTGATGCCGTCATGAATTACGGTTTGACAGAGAGCTTTTTGACTTGTTTTGCGACGGGCGAGACGAGCGTTCGTGATTTCTCACATGCAGTCAGTCGAAATTTAAACTGGCACTCTCAAAATGTCAACGAGGTCATGTTCAATTTGATTGACTCGCATGATACACCGCGTGCTCTAACGCGTGCGAAAGGGAATATCGATCGAATGAAATTGCTCTTCACTACACTGTTGACGTTTCCAGGTTCACCCGTCATCTATTATGGTGATGAGATTGGAATGAAGGGTGGGCAAGATCCGGCCAACCGTGCGTGTATGGAATGGGACGAGACGAAGCAGAACTTTGAGTTGTTCGATCACGTTGCGCAGTTGATCGCCCTTCGAAAACAGCATCCGGTTTTAGCAAATGCCGGAACGTATCATTTCCAAAGGATCGATGATACAAGACAGACATTTATTGTCGAGCGACGTCAGGGCGAACAGGTTTACTTGCTCGTCGTCAACGTCAGTGAAGAGGTACAATCTCTTTCGCTTGAAGGAACGTACGAAAGTCTGTTAGATGGAACGACGTTATCGGGAACTATTCAAGTAGAAGCTGTGTCAGCTCTTCTTTTGCGACACGTATAAGAAAAAGCAAGTCGTGGATATCGCATCCGCGACTTGCTTTTTTAGTGTGCATTACGAATCAAACGGATGGATCAGTAAAC
>NZ_WBYY01000076.1:0-13663 GCF_048985645.1 Exiguobacterium sp. A1_3_1
GTGGGCTCGGAGATGTGTATAAGAGACAGATCCAGGACCGATCGCGACAGAATTTTTTGTCCGTGCGGATGTCGACCGGAAGTATGAGCAAAATGTCGCTTCTATCGTCCTATCGAAAGAACGACTAGCTTCGACTGTCGTCCGAGCAATAGAGCGGCGTAAACGTGAAGTCAATGCACCATGGTGGATGGAGCTATCGGCAAAAGGGTACGGCGTGATGCCACGGTTGATCGAGTGGTTAGGAAAACCGGGCTTCGATAAAAAGTGATGACGGAGGAGAACGATAAATGAAAACAAAGGTAATCAGCTTTCTTGCCCTAGGTACGCTGCTCGCAGGCTGTGGAACACCGGATGCGACACCGGAACCGAAGAATGTCTTAGGGACTTCTTATCAGACGATCGAAAAAGAAGCGGAAAAGTCAACGGTTCGGATGTATATGTGGGGCGGCGATGACGGCATCAATGCTTACATCGATGAATACGTAGCACCGCGTCTGAAGAAGGAACACAACATCACGTTAGAACGGGTCCCGATCGAGACGGCGGATATCATTCAAAAACTGCGTGCTGAGAAACAGGCAGGTAAGGAAAAAGGTGTCATCGATGTCGTCTGGATCAATGGCGATAATTTTTTAAATGCTAAAAAAGATGATTTACTGTATGGAGAAATCACAAAAGTCCTCCCGAACATGAAATATGTTGATGCTGCCGCACAGAGTTCAGATAGTGGTACGAAAACAGACGGACTTGAAGCCGCATGGGGGAAAGTTCAATATACGTTGCACTATGACGCAGCTGACGTGAAGTCGCCACCGACCGACTTGAAAGCACTGAAGTCATGGGTTAAGGAAAATCCAGGACGTTTCACTTATCCGGAAGTGACGGACTTTACGGGGAATGCCTTCGTCCGCCACGTCATGTATGGTGTCGAATCGAATGAAACCTTAAAAGACCCGAAAGCAGACTTCAAGAAGACATGGACTTATTTGAACGAAATCAAACCGTATCTCTGGAAAAAAGGGAAGACCTATCCAAAGACACTTGCCCAACTCGATCAGTTATACGCGAAGGGAGACGTTGATTTCACGATGGGCTTCAACGAACGACGGGCTGAACAAGAAGTGAAGTCAGGAACGTTTCCGAAACAAACACGTCCGATCGTCTTGAAGGATGGATCAATCGCGTCGACGCATTTCCTTTCCGTACCGTTCAACGCACCGAATCCGAAGGGCGCACTCGTAGCGATCAATACGTTGTTATCACCAGAAGCACAGTTGAAAAAATACGATGCGACGTATTGGGGAGACGGAACGAGTCTTGATTTATCGACACTTGATTCATCAGAACAAAAGCAATTCGCTGATGTACCGGCTGCACCGTCGACACCAAAGCCAAGCGTCTTTGAAGGAAAGGTCCGGACGGAACTCGACCCATCCATTTTCGAGATGATCCGTAAGGAATGGCCGTCTCGTGTGGCGCGGTAACGCGTATCCTGCTGCACTCTTGATGGCAGGGATGGTCTTATACGGGTTATGGGTCAGTATCTCGATGACGACATCTGCTGATTACCGCGAGCTACTGACGGATGAGGTCTTTTTAGAGAGTCTAGCCGTCAGCAGTTACGTGGCCATCATCAGTACGGTGCTCGCGCTGATCATTGGTGTGGTGCTCGCAAGGCTCTTGAGCAGAACACGACTAGCTGCGTTACTTGCGATTCCTTTATTCATCCCTCATCTAGGAGCAGCATACCTCGCGATTCTCTATTTGAGTGATGTGCCTGTCATCGGACCGCATGAAGGGAATTATTTTAGTGTCATCCTGACGTATCTGTATAAAGAAATTCCGTTCGTGTTTTTTTATCTCTTACCGGTGGTCCGGCGCCTTGATTCGCGTTATCAAGAACTCGGTATGATGCTCGGTTTATCACCAGTGCGCCGATTCTGGCATGCGCGGGGCGTTTTCCTACTCGTTCCGATGCTTGAGGCAGCATTTATCTTGCTTGCCTTCATCCTGTTCGCATATGAGATTCCAGCACTGCTCGGCGTGACCTATCCAAAATTACTTGGCGTCTATGCATTCGATTTGTATACACAAGGCGATTTATCGGAGCAACCACTCGCTTTTGCAATGAGTGTCGTCTTGACGGGAGGACTCTTCCTCCTGCTATTGCTTATGACTGGTTTGACACGCCCACTGGCAACGAAGATCAGTAGGGGGCGAAGCGAATGATGAAAAAAATCAGTGTGACCGTATTCGTTGTACTCCTGTTCATCGTTCCTTTAATTGGTTTGATTCCAGGAGAGTGGAATTGGAATCCGCGCCTAGAAGCGACGCTCGGCACGACCGTCGCGATGATTTGTGCCGTCGTATTGTTAAATCATCTCTTCGGATACATGGCAGGAAAAGCGATTGCCTTTCAAACGGGGAAACGGATTCGTATAGCAGAGTTCTTGATTAGTTTGCCGCTGTTCGTTCCCGTGTTATTGCTATCATTCGGTCTCTATTTGACATGGATCCGTCTTGGTTTGGCAGATCGATTTTTTGGTGTACTGCTCGTGTTGCTTCTGCCGACCTTACCCTATACAGTTCGCTTGTACACGAACGGATTTCAGGCGCTCGGAGAACGGATGCTTGAACAGATGGTCTTGATTGAGGGAAACCGGTTCAAGCGTTGGTTCTATTTGACGGGACCGATGCTTCGGTCGACGTTACAATCCGTGACGCTACTCGTCACGGTGATCACGATCAGTCAGTATGCACTAGTTGCGTTGATTGGTGGTGGGATCGTCCGCATGATATCACTCGAAGTATTCCCGGCGTATTCTGGTAATTCGCAAGGGGCGGCGCGTCTAGCGACGCTGTGGTTGATCGGGTTGCCCATTCTCTTTTATGCTGGACAAGCCGTTATTTTTTCTAGTTGGATACGAATCGTACGGAGGCGTTTAAATGGAAGTCACGATACAACAAGTCAATAAACGATTTGGAACGAAGCATGTATTGTCTGATATCGATGTAAATATCGCATCTGGACAATGTGTGGCTTTAGTCGGACCGAGTGGTAGTGGGAAAACGACATTACTCCGTCTGATTGCAGGTCTTGAGCGCGTGACGAGCGGAATGATTCAGTTCGGCGACCGAGATGTCACTGTTCTTTCGCCGAATCAACGTGGTGTGACGATGATGTTTCAACGGTCGCTATTGTTCCCACATTTGAACGTCGAACAAAACATCCGTCTCGGTGCAAAACAATTAACACCGATCGAGCTCGAATCCTGGTTACATCGCGTCGGACTCGAGGGAAGAGGGAAAAGTGCTGTCCATGAACTGTCAGGGGGCGAACAGCAGCGAGCGAGTTTAGCTCGTGCGCTGGCGAGTCAACCGGACTTCTTGTTGCTCGATGAACCGTTCTCGAGTCTAGATGTACCGAGACGACGGGAACTTCGGACATTGATTCGGAAGTTGACCGAGGAACAAGGTGTCACGACGCTCCTTGTCACACACGATCGGGAAGAGGCAATGGCGATGGCAGATGTCGTTTATGTCTTAGAACAGGGGCGAATCGTCGATCATGGTACACCGATTACGCTGAGCCAGACCAGCCCGTTTTTTGGCGAAGGCATTCAGATTGAAGAAACATGGCATCCGCTGACGGCAGTCAACTTGGTCTCAAGACCGACGAAGGAAACGGATGAACGTGTTACGATTACGAAAGAACTCATTCAATACGGCGTTCGCTTCTACGAAGTCGAACGGGCGTCCGGAGAACGGCTCGTGCTTTCTTCAGACGAGACGATTCATGAGAAAGAAGGCTATATCGTTAGAAAGGAGGGGTGACATGTTAGATACGCGTGCGCGTAAAATCGTTCAACCCCTATTTGATCAAGGGGCGACCTTATTTAAGAAAATTGGATTATCGGCGACACAGGTGACGATCATTTCCGGCATCATCGGTGGTGCGACGGGCTTTTTCGTCTATAACGACATGATGGGAACGGCGATTGTCTTGTTGTGGATCTCGGGCATGCTTGATGTCATCGATGGAACGATGGCACGAAAAGAAAAGACGACTCCAATCGGCACGATTCTTGACCTTGTTCTCGACCGGATCGTCGAGCTGTCAGTATTGATTGGACTTGCGCTTCGGTTTCCGGAAACGCAGGTCGTTATTCTGTTGCTCGTCGCATCATTCGTCATTGGGATGACGATGTTCCTTGCAATCGGAGCAGTCAGTGAAAATTACGGCTACAAGTCGTTTCAATATCAACCGGGACTCGTCGAGCGGACGGAAGGGTTCTTATTCCTAACAGCGATGATCCTGTTCCCAAGTGCCATCATTTGGATCGCAATTGTCTTCTTGATTGCTGAACTCTATACGGTCGGGGAGCGGTTCCATCAAGCTTCGAAGGTGTTGCGATGAGTGAACAAGAGATGATCATGACCGTGGATCGAGCGGGCAACCTGCTCGGACCTCGTCCACGATCAGAAGTCCACGCAAACGGCTTGTGGCATGAAACGTTTCATTGTTTCGTCTATGATCCAAAGCGGGACGTCGTGTTGCTCCAGCAACGGTCTGAACAAAAGAAGGACTTTCCAGGAATGCTTGATATCACGGCAGCGGGTCACTTGCTTGCGAATGAGACAGTCGAGGATGGTGTCCGGGAACTCGAGGAAGAGATTGGTTTGACGTGTACGTTTGATCAATTGATACCGCTTGGCATCCAGGAAGAGGAGTTTCGGGATGCGTCACTATGGGACTGTGAGCGATGCCATGTCTTTCTTGCTCGAAGTGATCAAGCGATAGACGCATACGTCCTCCAGGAAACAGAAGTGAAGCGATTGATTGCTTTTTCGATCGAGCAGTTTGAGCGAATTGCTGACATGTCCATCGAGCGTATTCAGGACACGACAGGCGAGTGGTTCGATCGTCGTCAATTCGTTCCGCATCCTTCTTCTTACTGGAGACATGTACGACAGGGAATCGAGCAATTACGTAAATAGAAAGAATGGGAAAGAAATAACGCATGAAGACCTACGATCGAATGTGATTTCGCTCGCAGGTCTTTTTTTAATCGTACATTCGTTCGACGCAAGAGTAGCGAAATTAAGATATATTTGAGATAATTAAGTATATATACAAAAGAAGGAAAGAAGGTGCAGCCAGTGGCATTACGATTTGCACTACTCGGGCTGCTGACCCAAGGGGAAGCGACCGGTTACGATTTAAGCGCGACTTTTAAAAAACAGATGATCCACTTCTGGACCGCACACCATACTCAAATATACCGAGAGTTGTTGAAAATGGAAGAGGCAGAGCTCGTGACGAGTGTTCATATCGTCCAAGAAGACTTGCCGGACAAGAAAGTCTATTCGATTACCGATAAAGGGCGTACGGAGCTCGTTGAATGGTTACGGACACCAAATGAATTCAAACCGAAGATGAAGGATGAGAACTTGATGCGGGTGTCGCTCTTGCATCTGCTCCCACCAGAGGAAGCCGTTGCTTATTTGGAAGAGTCGAAGCGGCACCATCAATTTGCCGTCGAGATGATGCATAGTTGGCGTCACGACCACCTCGAGAACGGTGCAACACTAGGGGAGACCTTGACGAGTGAGTACGGCTTGCGTATGATGTTGAATTACTTGGATTGGTGTGACTGGGCAATCGCGGAAATCAAAAAGAACGAAGCAAACGTCTAACAATATTGGCTCGACTGTCATGTAGATGGCGGATTCGAGCCAGTTTTATTTTGTAATAGGATTTAGTAAGGAGAGAATCGATGTACTTTAATGACTATGAAGACTGGATTGAGGAAGAGGCGGAAGCATTATTTCGCTTACATGAAGAACCGCTGATACGAGAAGCGATCTCGTATTCGCAATTTACGGCGTATGTAGAAGAGGCACTCCTTGAACCATTATTGCTGAAATTACGTTGGCTCGGAGAAGCAGAAGAAGAGGAGATTCTAGAACGAGCGGATTCAATCGTTTGGGAGAATGCCTCAGGTCATTCGGAAGCTTCCCTTCGGCGAGATGTGTTACGACGGGTCGTCAAGCGAGACTTTACTGCGCATATCCTCGTGTACCTCACGCCAATTCTTGAAGCAAGACAAGCTACTTATGAGGCGGAATTGAAGCAACTTCAATTGGCGCATGCTGAACAAATAGATGAGGTCAAACAACACGAGCAACAGATTGAACTCGGACCGCCACCTAAAAAGGTCAAAAAATGGTGGTATCTCAAAGAAAAAGAAGTAGCACGTTCCTATACGGAGGAAGAACGATCTGCATTGCAAGCCCAACAGCAACAACTCGAGGACGAGTTAAAGCGACTCGAACAAAAAACACGTGAGACAGAAGCTGATCTCGAACGATTGGATTCACTTCACCGTCTATAACGTACGACAAAAAATGGAGCATGCGACATGATGTCGCGTGCTCCATTTTGTATAAAGGTATCGTATTAAGCTTGTGTCGCCAGTTTCGCGAGGACTAGTTTTGCGACTGCTTCACTTGACGCTGGGTTTTGTCCTGTGACGACGTTGCCATCGATGACGGCGAATTCCTTACCAGCATCCGATGTGAGGAAAGTAGCGCCTTCGCCACGGAGTGTCGTCTCAAGCAAGAATGGTACTTTATCTTCGAGACCTGTCGATTTTTCTTCTTCGTCTGTGAAGCCGTTGATTTGACGACCTGAAACGAAAGGTTTGCCATCGATCATGACGTGCGCGAAGGCCGCTGGACCGTGACAGACTGATGCGACGACGCCATCTTTTTTGATGACAGCTTCAATGGCACCTGCCACTTGTGGGTTATTCGGGAAGTCGACGACCGCACCGTGACCACCCGGGAAGTAAACAGCATCAAATGATGCTGGATCGACTTCTGAGAGTGCTTTCGTGTCGTGCAACGCACGGCGTGCATCTTGGAATTTCGGCAAGATTTCTTTGACGATCGATGCTTTATCGATCGGGACGTCGCCACCTTTGATCGAAGTGACCGTCACGTCATGTCCTGCATCCTTAAACAGGTTGTATGGTGCTGCGAACTCTTCGAACCATAATCCTGTTTTGTGACCATTCATGTCATCTGCACTTGTTGATACGATTAAAATACGAGCCATAATAAAACTCCTCCTCTGTATGAACGTTACAAAGAAGGAGTTTCCCGGAGATATGAAGAGTTAAACCTCACCGGTGTTCCGTATAGTGATGAACCGGTAGTGTAGCAAGTGCCTGATCGATTTGAGCTTGCGAGATCGACTCTTTCATCGCTTGGACGTTTGCCTGAAGCTGTGACACGCTTGACGCGCCAGGAAGGACGATATCGACCTGTTGATCGATGGCTTGCAATGCAAGCGCCGGAAGCGGGAAATCTTGAAGTTTTTGTAGACTCGCCTCAAGCGTTTCCTTATCGAATTGTTCGAACCGATCAACCGACTGCAGGCGTGAAGCACTCTCATGTGTCAAGAGTCCTTTTGCCAGTGGACCACGGGCAACGACTTGGATGTTTTTCTCTTTTAAGCGTGGCAACAACTCTTCGATGCGGCGATCGAGCAACGAATAAGGCGTCATCAAGTAAGAGAAATTACTGTGCTCGAGCCAATATTCGATGACATTCGGGCGCAGTGACGACAGACCATATTCCTTGATCTTCCCCTCTACTTTTAAATCTTCCATTGCGCGGATCGACGCATCGATGTCATCATCAATCGTGCCGCCGTGGACGTAATACAGATCGAGATAAGGAGTTTCAAGACGATTCAAACTTTCAAGACAAGCTTGCTTTAGATAGTCATAACTCGGATCCCATGTCCAACCGGTTCCGGTCGCGTTCATCCGATTCCCACCTTTTGAGGCGAGGAACAATCGACTGCGATCCTCTTGTGAGAAGGTTTGACCGATGATGGATTCGACCGCTCCATTCGCATAGACGTCCGCTGTATCGAAGTGCGTGATTCCAGCATCAAGTGCCGTCCGCAGGATTGCTGTTGCTTCCTCCTGGCCGCGCTTTAAGATCGTCATCGTACCTAATCCTAATGACATGTTCAATTCCCTCTTTTCTTAGATGAACTATAAGTTTGGAACTTCTGCATTCTAGTGTATCATATCTGATGAAAAAGACGATTTCGAAGTCTTGCGGCAATACGTCGGAAACGGCATACTAATCATGACAGAGAACGTAAACTAAGATAGAAGAGGGGAACACATCCGATGGAAGAAAAAACGATTGAACGTGAAGTGATCTATGAAGGAAAAGTCTTTGACGTCGAAAAACATGTCGTCACGTTACCGAACGGCAATACCTCGGTCCGTGAATTGGTCTATCATAATGGTGCCGTCGCGATCATTGCTTTTGATGAACAAGGTGATTTGATCGTCGTAGAACAGTACCGGAAGGCGTTCGAGAGTCTATCGATCGAGATTCCAGCAGGAAAACTCGAGAAGGGTGAAGATCCACTCGATTGTGCCGGACGCGAATTAAAGGAAGAAACAGGTTACGTCGCGAAAGAGTTACGACATGTCTTTGATTTCTACGGTGCGCCTGGTTTCTGCAGTGAGCGTGTACATATCTATGAAGCGATTGGTCTGACTGCCGGTGATCGTCAACTCGATGAGGATGAGTTTCTTGAGAATAAGACATTGAAGCTCGAAGAAGCACTCGAACTCGTTGCAAACGGAACGATCGTTGACGCGAAAACGATCATGGCGATCCAGCATTGGCAAATTCGTACTTTAAAATGATTCTCATTTAAATGATTTTCAGTTGATAATCATTTTAATTTGAAAAAAGACTGATTATCAGCTATGATAATAGCATCAGTTCGAACAAAGGGGGCGTTATGATGGAAAGTCGTGTAGAACGCATCAAAAAACAGCTAAGCGGTAAAGGATATAAGCTGACTCCCCAACGTGAAGCGACTGTGCGTGTCCTGCTCGAACACGAGTCGGATCACCTCAGTGCCGAAAATGTCTTTCTCCTTGTAAAAGAAAAGAACTCCGACATCGGACTTGCGACGGTTTACCGGACGCTCGAATTATTGACGGAGCTTGAAGTCGTCGATAAAGTCAACTTCGGAGATGGCGTATCCCGGTTTGATTTACGACAAGAAGGTGCGAGTCATTCGCATCACCATCTCGTCTGTATCGAATGCGGATCCGTCGAAGAGATTTTAGACGACATGCTAGAAGAAGTAGAGAAAGAAATCGTGTCCCGATTCCACTTTAAAATCAAGGATCACCGCCTGACATTCCATGGCGTCTGCCGTGTCTGCCAAGAGCGTCATGCTCGGGAAGCGTTGGAACAATCGCAAACACAAACAGTCTGACCGTCCGACGAAATTTCGGATGGTTTTTCTTTTTCAATTTTATAGGTCAGACCTCTTCACAACGGTTTACACCTTTGATATGATGGGAAAGTAAGCGATTTCGTAAACGAAGAGGATGAGTTCAGTGCGTGAACAACTGGAAGCATTTATCAATTATTTAGTGATTGAACGGCAAATGTCCGCGAATACGGCAGCTGCGTATCGAAATGATTTAAATCAATACTTACAGACGCTTGAAACAGCGGAAGTTTCCTCGTTCGAACAGGTTCACCGACATCATATCGTCGACCATATTGAACGATTGCTTGAAGTACGAAAGTCACGATCGACGGTTCGCCGGGCGACGAGCTCGATCCGTTCGTTCCATCAATATTTGGTCGAAGAGAGACTTGCAACACATGATCCGTCTCGTCATCTTGATTTACCGAAACCGGAGAAAAAGTTGCCCGTCGTCTGGAGTCAAACGGACGTCGAACGCTTGCTTGATTCGGTCGTCGGTGTCGATCCGCTTACACGACGAGATGCAGCAATGCTTGAGCTTCTCTATGGAACAGGCATGCGCGTCAGCGAACTGCTCCAACTGAAGTTGAACGATTTGCAACTCGAACTCGGGTATCTGTCGTGTCTTGGGAAAGGGAACAAATCCCGGATCATCCCGATGAGTACGACATCGATTGAGAGCGTCAGGACATATCTTGACCTCGCGCGCAATAGTCTCGGCGGTCAACAGACGGACGATGTCTTCTTGAACAGTCGCGGTGATCGTTTGTCACGGCAAGGGTTTTGGAAGATGATCAAGCGACGGGCAAAGGAAGCGGGTATTGAAAAAGAGATCACACCGCACGTCCTGCGCCATTCGTTCGCGACCCATCTACTTGAAAATGGTGCCGATTTACGCGTCGTACAAGAAATGCTAGGACACGCTGATTTGTCGACGACACAAATGTATACACACGTTAACAAAGCACGACTTCACGACGTGTATAAGAAACATCATCCACGGGCATGATGGTTCTATCTTTTAAAGGTCTGACTTCAGACAAATGATGCGTTTTGTCTAGTCCCTTTCCGGGAAAAATCGTAACGGGAATCGCACAACTACAGCTCGTATATAGGAGGAACAGCAAATGGCTCAATCATTTAAACGTGTATTTTTGATCGTCATGGACTCCGTAGGAATCGGAGAAGCACCGGACGCTGAACAGTTCGGAGATCTTGGTTCGCATACGCTCGGTCACATCGCGCGTGAACGCAACGGACTCAACATGCCGAACATGGCAAAACTCGGTCTCTCGCATATCGAACCGATCGAAGGTGTCTCAGCTGAAGAAGCACCGCTTGCAGCATACGGAAAAATGCAAGAAGTATCTGCAGGGAAAGATACGATGACAGGACACTGGGAAATCATGGGACTCCGGATTGATACACCATTCCGTGTCTTTGAAAAATTCCCGGATGATTTGATTCATCGCTTAGAAGAGTTCTCAGGACGGAAAATCATCGGGAACAAACCGGCTTCTGGCACGGAAATTCTCGACGAACTCGGACAAGAACATGTTGAGACGGGCGCCTTGATCGTCTATACGTCGGCAGACTCTGTTCTTCAAATCGCAGCACACGAAGAAGTCGTGCCATTAGAAGAATTATACCGGATTTGTGAATACGCACGTGATATCACACGGGATGACCCGTACATGCTCGGTCGTATCATCGCACGTCCATTCCTTGGCGAAGCAGGAGCGTGGGTCCGGACAGCGAACCGTCACGACTATGCCCTTAAGCCATTCGACCGGACGGTCATGAACGAACTTGAGACGGCAGGACTCGATGTCATCTCACTCGGTAAGATTGCTGATATTTACGATGGAGAAGGTGTCACGGATGCAATCCGTACGAAGTCGAACATGGACGGCATGGATCAGCTCGTAAAACAACTCGATCGTGATTTCAACGGACTTTGCTTCTTAAACCTTGTCGATTTCGATGCGTTGTTCGGACACCGTCGTGATCCGCAAGGCTACGGACAAGCACTCGAAGAGTTCGACGCGCGTCTTCCGGAAGTGTTTGCTCGCTTAAACGAAGACGATCTCTTGATCATCACGGCTGACCACGGAAACGATCCGGTTCATGCTGGGACTGACCATACACGGGAATACGTACCATTGCTTGCCTACCATAAAAATGGTGTTGCAAAACCGCTCGGTATCCGTGAAACGTTCGCTGATCTTGGAGCGACGGTCGCAGAAAACTTCGCCGTCAAGATGCCGGCACATGGAACAAGCTTTTTAACAGAACTATAATTCGAGGGAGCGATTCAGATGACAGTCAACTGGAATGAAACACGTTCGTTTTTAGAAAGCAAGATGCAGGCAAAACCGGAGATCGGATTGATTCTCGGTTCAGGACTGGGTGTCCTCGCGGATGAGATTGAAAACCCGATCGCGATTCCATATCATGAAATCCCGAACTTCCCAGTATCAACGGTCGAAGGACACGCGGGACAACTCGTCTTCGGTACTCTTGAAGGGAAACAAGTCGTTGCGATGCAAGGGCGATTCCACTTCTACGAAGGATATTCGATGGATATGGTCACGTTCCCAGTCCGTGTCATGAAAGCGATTGGTGTCGAGACATTGATCGTCACGAACGCGGCGGGCGCATGTAATGAAGCGTTCGAACCGGGTGATTTGATGTTGATCACAGATCACATCAACTTCTTCGGTACGAACCCATTGATCGGGAAGAACGTCGATGAGATGGGACCACGTTTCCCGGATATGTCGAAGCCGTATGATGCGGAATTACTTCGTCTTGCACAGGAAACAGCGGACGAGCTCGGAATCCGTGTCCGTCAAGGTGTCTACTTCGGAAACACTGGTCCAACGTATGAGACACCAGCAGAAGTCAAGATGGCACGGATGCTTGGTGGCGACGTCGTCGGTATGTCGACGGTCCCAGAAGTCATCGTTGCCCGTCATTCAGATATGCGAGTCCTTGGGATCTCATGTGTCTCGAACATGGCAGCAGGTATTCTCGACCAACCGTTACACCATGATGAAGTCATCGAAACGACAGAACGTGTCCGGGCACACTTCCTATCACTCGTTCGCGGTTCGATCAAAAAAATGTAACGACTGTTTATAAAACTCACAAAACACTCCTGAGGAGGAACTAGATTATGCGTATGGTAGATTTGATTGCAACAAAACGAGACGGTGGCGAACTCGCAACAGCTGATATTCAAGCAATGGTAGAAGGATTCACGAACGGTGAGATTCCAGATTACCAAATGTCAGCGATGTCGATGGCGATTTTCTATCAAGGAATGTCAGATCGTGAAATCGCTGATTTGACGATGGCGATGGTCAACTCGGGCGACGTGATCGACCTTTCACGTATCCACGGGAAAAAAGTCGATAAACACTCGACAGGCGGTGTTGGTGACAAGATCAGTCTGATCGTCGCACCACTCGTTGCGTCAATCGGTATTCCGGTTGCGAAGATGAGCGGTCGTGGACTCGGTCATACAGGTGGAACCATCGACAAACTCGAAGCGTTCCCTGGTTTTGACGTCGAGCTTTCTGAAGAAGCGTTCGTCTCACAAGTCAACGACATTAAGATGGCAATCATCGGTCAAACGGGTAACCTAACGCCTGCAGACAAAAAACTCTACGCCCTTCGTGACGTCACGGCGACGGTCAACTCGATCCCATTGATCGCAAGTTCGATCATGTCGAAAAAGATCGCAGCAGGAGCAGACAGCATCGTACTCGACGTCAAGACAGGTTCTGGTGCCTTCATGAAATCGTTCGAAGATGCAAAAGCACTCGCGACAGAGATGGTTTCAATCGGTAAGAGTGTCAACCGTAAGACGGTTGCTGTCATTACAGACATGGATCAGCCGCTCGGCTTTGAAATCGGAAACGCAAACGAAGTCAAGGAAGCGATTGAAGTCCTTCAAGGGAAAGATGTCCGTGACTTGAAAGTCATCGCCTTGACGATTGCATCACACATGGCAGTCCTCGGTGATTTCTACCCGACATTCGACGAAGCATATGCGGATCTCGAAACACGTCTCGGTAACGGAGCAGCACTTGACGTCTTCAAGAAGTTCATCGCAGCTCAAGGTGGCGACGCGTCACTCGTTGACGACATGACAAAAGCACTTGAAACGAAATACGAAAAAACATTCGTCGCTTCAAAAGCAGGTTATGTCTCTGAAATCATCGCTGACGAAGTCGGTGTTGCAGCAATGATTCTCGGTGCAGGACGCGCGACGAAAGCAGATGAAATCGATCACGCAGCAAGCGTTACGTTGCACCTGTCTCTTATACACAT
>NZ_WBYY01000077.1:0-13597 GCF_048985645.1 Exiguobacterium sp. A1_3_1
ATGTGTATAAGAGACAGAGTCGTCGAGTAAGGAGATAAGATCGATGGAAACACGAAACATGGTCACAAAATCACAAATCAAAGAGGCGTTACGCGAATTAGGTGTGACGCCCGGCATGAAACTGTTCGTCCATACGTCACTTAAACAAATCGGCTGGATTCCCGGCGGCGTACAAGCGTTGATCGAAGCCTTGCAGGAGGTGGTCACGACGGAAGGGTTAATCATGATGCCGGCGCAAAGTACCGATAATTCGGATCCGAAGAACTGGAGCCAACCGGCTGTGCCTGAAGAATGGTGGGAAACGATTCGCCGGGAGATGCCGGCATATGATCCGGCTAAAACGGTCACACGCGGTATCGGTCGTGTTCCGGAAGTCTTCCGGACGTATCCGGGTGTCGTTCGAAGCAATCATCCGATGTGGTCCGTGACTGCTTGGGGGAAAGATGCGACGACGTTCGTTGCCGATCATACATTAGAAAATGGCTTCGGTCCCGGTTCACCGATTGAACGCTTCATCGAGGCGGACGGTCAAATTCTGCATATCGGTTCTCCTTGGGATACGACGACCGTCTGGCATTATGCGGAATACGGGTTAAATCGTCCGGACGTCGAGGATGGTTGTAAAGTCAAAGAAGGATCGACGGAACGATTCATTCATTACCGACATCGCCAAATCGATAGTGATGCGTTCGGTCCGATTGGTGAAGGGTTAGAAAGTGCCGATTTCGTCACGTCCGGTCTGATCGGACAAGCGAAATCTTACCGCATCGATGCGAAAGCCTCGATCCCAGTCGTCATGTTGCAATTAAAAGTGCTTGATCAATGGTTATTTTGAAACTTTTTCGGGAAACCTTCGTAGTAGAAAACAGAATCATAAAAAGGAGTGAAAGCAATGGCTTCACGTTTTAAAGTAAACCCGGCATTGCGTCGCGGATTCGATACGGCACGTGTCGGAGAGCGACCAATGACAAAAAGCGGGACGATGAGCAAGATTTTCTTGATGCTCGCTCTCGTCACGGCAGCAGCAGGGGGTAGTTGGTTCTTCCTCGCAGAAAACCAAGCGTTCCTATTCCCAGCCTTAATCGGTGGATTCGTCATCGGTCTGATCCTTGCCTTGATCATCACATTCAAACCAGCAACAGCTCCAGTCCTTTCTCCGGTTTATGCGATCGTTGAAGGTGTGGCAGTCGGAGCGTTATCGTTGATGTTCGAAAGTATGTACCCAGGAATCGTCGGAAAAGCAGTCGTTGCGACATTCGTCGTCGCGTTTGCGATGTGGTTCGTCTACTCGACGGGGATGATTAAAGTGACGCAACGTTTCCGTTCTGCGGTCACAGCAGCGATTCTCTCGATTTTCGTCTTGTATGCGGTCAACTTGATTCTCGCGTTATTTAGTGTCGACCTCCCATTCATGACAGGTAGTTCACCGGTTGCGATCGGCGTTCAGTTCGTTATCGTCATCGTGGCGTCCTTGTCACTCGTAATGGACTTCGATTTTATCTCCCAACAAGTGCGCGCCGGTGCTCCGAAGTCGATGGAGTGGGTTGCAGCATTCGGATTGATCGTAACGATCATCTGGCTCTATATCGAATTACTCGATCTCTTGTATCGCCTGGCAGCGCGGGATTAACAGCAAAAGACGACGGGTTCTCCGTCGTCTATTTTTTTGTCGAAAGCAGGGATGGTCGCGGAAAACAAGAAATGATAAAAACGTAGCTGAAAGGAGAGAAGATACATGAAAGAACGTATCGTCATTGGAGCAGGACCGTACCATAATAATCCCGGCTGGTATCATACAGAGGAAGAGGAGTTGAATCTGCTCGATCAGTCCGATTGGGAACGATTGTGTTCGAACGAAAAGTTACAAGCGATTCTTGCGGAACATGTATGGGAGCATTTGACGCTCGAGGAAGGAAAAGAAGCAGCACGTCATTGTCATACATACCTTGCGCAAGGGGGATACGTTCGTTGTGCGGTGCCGGACGGTTATTTTCAGGATGACGCATACCAAGCGATTGTTCAAGTCGGTGGACCGGGTCCCACTGACCATCCAGCGGCAAGTCACAAAATCGTCTATACGCACGAAACATTACAGCAATTATTTAAAGAAGCTGGATTTCAGGTGCGTCTTCTCGAATATTTTGATCAGGATGGAATCTTCCATCAAGCGGACTGGGACGGCGCAGACGGTGTCATTTTTCGTTCGAAACGATATGATCCCCGGAATGCAGAACAGATGAAATTTCCTTCGTTGATACTTGATGCATATAAATGAATACATAGTTGAAAAAGACCATCTGAACTTCGCTGTCAGATGGTCTTTTTGATCATATTCCGTGCTCGCTTTTTAGTTGATCGACGTATTGTTTTGCTTCGAGCAATGACGATCCGAGCGTCTCTCGAACACGTTTGACAGCTTCAACCGTCTTTCCTTCATGAAGCAACTGAACCAGTTCGACTTGTAACGCAGCTTCTTCTAGTGACACCTCATTCAGACCGAGGTGCTCTTCGATCCGTTGTAGCTTCTTCAGAATCGTTTGTTGGCGGCGTTTCGCTTCGTCTGCTTTTTGTGATAAGGACATCCAGATGAAGAATAAGACAATCAGTGGTGCGAACGTGACGACAGAATCCATAGTGAACACCTTCCTTTGTTTCACCGTACCATAGGACAGTCTCCATAACAAATAGTGGAAAATGAGGTGGAAATTGATTATGCTGATATAGTGGAAATAAAGGGTTAATATGGAAAGGAGGTAAATCTAGTGGACAATGTGTTAGTGACATTTTTACCGCTCTTGATTCAAATCGGACTGATCATGGTACTATTCTTCTTCGGAACGTTTGCTCTGTTTTTCTTCGTAAAACGCAGTTCGTATCACAGTAGTCGTTATTATCGTTTAACGCGCGAACCGTTTTTGCGGATCGTTCGTGATAAAGGGAAATGGGGCGAATACTTGACGACACGTCAACTCGATCAAGTTTCCGGATACGGCACGTATGTCTTTAATACATACTTACCACGTGCGCGGGGAGAAGGAACGACGGAGATCGATGTGACGTTCATTCATGAAAGTGGCATCTATGTACTCGAATCGAAAAACTACAGCGGGTGGATTTTTGGACGCGAGCAGGACCGTCAGTGGACGCAGCAGTTCCAGAATCGCTTCAAGCAACGATTCTATAATCCAATCAAACAAAATGAAGGGCATCTTAAAAGTATGCAACGCTTCTTAGAAGGAACGGATCCTGCGCTCTTTCACTCCTTGATCGTCTTCAGCGAACGCTGTGAACTGAAAAAGATCACCGTCGATTCAGCGCATGTCCGTGTCTTGAAACGAAATGTCCTTCGCAAGACGATCGAGCAACTCGCGACAGGAAAACCATTGACACCGAGTCAAGTTGATACGATTGCAGGGAAACTCGGGGTTCATTCACAAGTCGATCGTGCCACGCAACAAGCGCATATCGAAGGGATTCGCCAACGCCAGGCAAAATGAGACCGTTGACGGACTTGTTCTTCTTCAGGTATAGTGGATAAATAATAAGTTGTGCAACTATATGGAGATGATGGGATGAAAGAATCGGAATGGTCGCTTGGCATGCAATTATCCCGTAGTTATTATGCGTTCAAACGTGCTGCTGCTAAACGGATGGAAGCGTTCGGTCTGACACCAGAGCAGTTTTCTGTCCTGAGCGAACTCGCTAAACAAGATGGTGTTTCGCAAAAGCAGCTGGCACTCGTGACAGAACGTGATCAAACGACGATTGGTAAGATTCTCGATAAGCTTGGTAAAAAAGAATTGATCGTTCGGACGCCGGACCCCCGGGACCGACGAGCGGTTCTGCTCTTGATGACACGAGAAGGACGCGACATCGTCGATCGCCTCGGACCAGAGCTCGATCAGCTACAACTCGAAGCGTTCCGTGGACTCTCGCGAGAGCAAATCGAGCAATTAAAGGAAACACTTGAGACCATTCACCGGAATGTGACGTGAATGGTTTTCCTTCGGACATATAGTTGCATGTGATATTATAAGTAATGCATATAAAAGGAGATCGTAATATGAAAGCATGGAAAGATGTCTGGTCAATGACACAAACGAAAGTGGGACTCGTCTTCGCGATTGTCGTCCCGCTCTTGTTCCTCGTCGTCTGGATGACTGGTTACGAAGGAACGACGGAACGACTCGATCAATTGAACGTCGGTGTCGTTGGCGAAGTGAACGACCCGTTCGTCACATCACTAAAAGAAGCACCGTTCACGGTCCAAGCAGTTCCGACCGAAGCGAAAGGGTTGGAAGCACTCGATGCCAATGAAGTCGATCTCGTTCTACAAAAGGATGATGCTTCGCGTCAACTGACGGCACACGTCAGCCAGACGAATGCCGAATTCGCGAATGCAATTCTCGAGCGGGCAACGGAAACGATCGGCAAACAGTTGAATGGTGAGCCAACGTTCACGACGTCGGTCGTCACGGAGCATGCCGTCTCGGATTTTGCCTTGTCGATGCTGCCACTCGTCCTCGGGTTCGTCATCTATATCGCGACGATGACGATGGGAATTCAATTCAATCTCGTCAGCACGATCTTAAGTAAGCGTCATTCGATCTGGTCACTATTTTGGAGTCGCCAACTATTACACGGGATCGTTCTTCTGGTTGTTCCATTGCTACTCGTTTCCGTGGCGCATGTATTAACGGATATTACGACACCATTCATCAAACTATGGGCGTTTGAGCTCCTTGTCGTCGCGACCTGTATCGCCGTCACACAGATGAACTTTGCGGTATTTGGACCGATTGCGCCACTTGTCAATGTCGCATTGATTCCGTTCCAGTTGATGACTGCCGGAAACATCGTGCCGGCGAAGATGCTGGCACCGTTCTATCAATCGCTTGGGACATTTCTACCCGTTCCGAATGCAGTCTCCGGTTTCAGTCGATTGCTGTTCATGGATGGTTCAGTAGGGACACAAGTGCTTCATTTATCACTGATTGGTCTCGGTAGTTTCATCGTGACATGTTTAGTGGTGAGTTGGAGAGAGCAACGACAAGCACGACGTGTTGTTGCATGAAGAATGTAAGAAGAATCGTCATCGAATGAGATGGCGATTTTTTTTGTTTGAAATCGATTTACGAAAAAATCATTGCATAACAAAATCGTTATATAATAATATGGTTATGTGAAAAGCGAAATTGATATTTTCGCTCCTGTATCATGCATGGACTATACGTATAACAGAGAGGAGGATACTCTAGTGATCGAGACAGCAAAACGGGTAGAAGAAATGAGTCAGTTTTTGAAGCTACTGAGCGATGGAACACGACTTGAAATTTTGCGAAGGCTACACGTTCGGGAACATTGTGTCTGTGATTTCGTTGAGATGTTTGATATTTCGCAACCGGCAGTCAGTCGTCATCTAAAATTATTGCGTCAATCCCAGCTCATCTTGGAACGACGGGAACGACAATGGATTTATTTTCGAATCAATCCAGATCACCCGCAACACAGATTGTTATTGACGATTTTAGCAGAAATGGACACGCCGGACATCCCGGACAGAAGCTGCTAAGACACATTGTGGATGAAATGGATTAGCCCGAGTAAGGCAGGGGAATTAAAACGATATTCCATTCTGAATGACACGTTCAAGGATGACGAATCGTTAACAAAACCACTCGAAATTTAATACAGAAATGAAGTGAACGCATTGACCGGTACACATTTACTAGCGATCGGAATTTTTCTGATCACCTTATTCTTAATCATTAAACAACCGAAAGGACTCGGCATCGGTTACTCCGCGATGGGAATGGCGCTCGTTGCGCTATTGACGGGAGTCGTCAACCTCGATGATGTCTCGACGGTCTGGGGCATCATCTGGAATGCCACCTTTACTTTCATCGCTCTGATCATCATCTCATTGATTCTTGATGAGATTGGGTTCTTCGAATGGGCGGCACTCCACATGGCACGCATCGCACGAGGTGGTGGTGTCAAACTATTCGTGTACATGACATTACTCGGTGCTGTCGTTGCTGCTTTATTCGCGAACGATGGGGCAGCCTTGATTCTGACACCAATCGTCCTCGCGATGGTTCGTCACTTGAAACTTCCGGATTATGTCGTGTTAGCCTACGTATTCGCTTCCGGATTTATTGCCGATACAGCCAGTTTACCGTTCGTCGTCTCGAACCTCGTCAATATCGTCTCAGCAGACTTCTTTAACATCGGGTTTACGGAGTATGCGTCACGGATGGTATTCGTCAATCTCTTTTCTGTCGTAGGCAGTCTGATTGTCTTGTATCTCTATTTCCGAAAGAGTATCCCAAAGAATTACGATGTAGCTCAACTCGTCGCACCCGCGACAGCGATCAAGGATCAACGGATGTTCAAGTTATCTTGGTTCGTCCTCATCTTGCTGGTCGTCGGATACTTCACGAGTGACGTCATCGGCATTCCCGTCAGTCTTGTCGCTGGAATCATCGCTTTGTTCTTCTTATTGATGGCTCGCCGTTCACCTAGCGTACCGACGAAAAAGGTCATCGGTGGTGCACCGTGGGCGATCGTCTTCTTCTCACTTGGTATGTATATCGTTGTCTACGGACTTCAAAATGCCGGGTTGACACAAGTTCTTGCCGACATCATTGATGGCTTTGCGACGAATCTAGCAGCCGCAACTTTTGGCATGGGCTTCTTGGCTGCCATCTTGTCGTCCATCATGAATAATATGCCGACCGTTATGATTGATGCGCTCGCGATTGATTTAAGTCAGGCAACCGGAACGATTCGAGAGGCGCTCATCTATGCGAATGTCATCGGATCTGATCTTGGACCGAAGATCACGCCGATCGGAAGTCTAGCAACATTACTTTGGTTACACGTGCTTCGGACGAAAGGCGTGAAGATTGGTTGGGGTCAATACTTTAAGATCGGAACGATTCTGACGATCCCGACACTTGCGATCACATTACTTGGCTTGTATATCAGCTTGGTACTTTATTGATTTTTAAGGAGGAACGAAAGATGAAATTGATGATTATTGGTTCAGTTGCTGCGGGAACATCAGTCGGAGCAAAAGCACGTCGAAATAGTGAAGAGTTGCAAATCACGATTTATGATCGGGATCAGGACATCTCGTATTCAGGTTGTGGGATTCCTTATTTCGTTGGTGGAGAAATCGCTGATATCGATGAATTGACACCACGCGATGCCGCTTTCTTTAAAAAACGGTATAACATCGATATTCACACACAACACGAAGTCGAGTCGATCGATCATGCGACGAAAACAGCTACCATCGTCAATCTCCAGACAGGGGATCGTTTCACGGACACGTATGATACGTTAGTACTGGCAACCGGTGCTTCAAGTATCGTTCCACCGCTTCCAGGTGTTGAGCAGGAGAATGTCTTTACGGTTCGAAATGTCCGCAATGCCGACGCGATCCGGTCCTATATTGATGCCCACGATCCGAAAACGGCAACAATCGTCGGTGGAGGATTCATCGGACTCGAGATGGCAGAACAATTGACGTATCGCGGCATTCAAGTCACGCTCGTCGAACGTTTGACGCAAGTCATGCCGCCACTTGATCGCGATATGGCAGAACGCGTAGCGGATCATTTGAAAGATAAAGGGGTATCCCTTTTGCTTGGCGAATCCGTGACGGCGTTCAACGGAGAAGAACGTATTTCTGAGGTCGCGCTTGAGAGTGGAAAAACGATCGAGACGGATCTAGTCATTCTGTCCGTTGGTGTCAAGCCGAACACCAGTCTTGCGAAGCAGATCGGCGTAGAGCTTGGTAAAACAGGGGCGATTGCAGTCAACCGTCACATGCAGACGAATGTAGCTGATGTCTACGCAGTCGGTGACGTCGCGGAGAGTTTCTCCATCATCACGGGTGAAGCACTCTATCGTCCGCTTGGGTCAACAGCGAACAAGATGGGACGGATTGCCGGTATGGTCATTACCGGAGAAGAAGCGGAGCACCGTGGGATCTTAGGGACGGGTATCTTCAAGGCATTCGATTTGACGGTCGCTCAGACGGGTTTGACGGAAAAAGAAGCGCGTGAGTCAGGCTATGACATCGAAGTCTTGCATAACATCAAACCAGATCGTCCGGAATACATGGGCGGGAAAGAGATGACGATCAAAGCGATCGCTGATCGGGCAACAGGACGAGTTCTCGGAGCCCAGATCGTAGGTCCGCAAGGTGTCGATAAACGGATTGATGTCCTAGCGACGGCGATCACCTTTAAGGCGAAGGCAGAGGATTTATTCCATCTCGATTTAGCCTATGCACCACCGTTCGCAACGACGAAGGATCCCGTTCTCTATACGGGAATGGCGCTCGATAATGCCATCAAAAAAACAGCGCGTTTGATGACACCGAATGAATTGATTGACCAAGTCGCGAGCGGGAAGTCGTTCCAAATCATTGATACACGCTCGAAAGCACAATTCGAAAAAAATCATGTTGATGGAGCGATCCATATCCCGCTTGGTGAACTGCGGACACGCGCGAAGGAACTGGATCCGACGTTACCGACGATCGTCTACTGCAACAAAGGCGTGACGGGGAATGCTGCGCAGAATGTCTTGAAAAACCTTGGATTTACGGATGTATGTAACCTGTCAGGTGGTAACAAGAACTATCAACATATCAAAAAATGCTTTTCATAAAATCGAACAATATAGCGTGATGATCCTATTCACTTAGGGATCATCACGTTTTTTTGTTGTCAAATCGTTAGAAATAGGATATTTTTAGTATATCGGCAGACGATATAACGGAAGACGAAATAAGGAAGTGAGAAAATGGCACGGACAATCCAAGAGACGGCATTAACAGAAGCTGTCTATTATATTTTACTGTCACTTCAACAACCCCGTCATGGTTATGGCATCATGCAATTCGTCCAGGAGTTGAGCAACAACCGGGTCAAGTTAGCTGCGGGTACGTTGTACGGCGCACTCAGTAGTCTGGTCGATAAAGGATGGATTGAAGCGATTGAGCAAGAAACAGGGCGAAAGAAAGAGTACATCATAACGAATCAGGGGCGGGAGAGATTAGAGGTAGAGCTAGATCGACTAAAAGAACTCGTGCGACATGGACAAGAAACGATGGGAGTGGATCAAGGTGAGCAGTAAAACGGTCTATCGCTTTTACGCTGATTATGCAAAAGAAGAAGTGTGGTTAAACGAGATGGCAAACAACGGCTGGTACTTACAGCAGTTTCGACTCGGACGTTATGTATTCATCAAAGGTGAACCTGGTATGTACACGTATCGAATCGAGTTATTAGAAAACATGCCAAAGCATCCGAAGTCGCAGGACTACTTTGCGTTTTTGGAAGAGATGGACATCGAAGTCGTGGATACATCGTTCCGCTGGGTCTTCTTAAGAAAACGGACCTCGGATGAACCGTTTCATATGTATTCGGACTTTGATTCACAGATCCATCACGAACACCGGATTTTGCAACTCTATAAAGTCGTTTTTTTCGTGAACATCATTGCAGTGCTCATTAATTTATTTAATCCGATTACAGATACGATGATCTGGTTCAATCTCGCGATCGTGACGGGTCTCTCATTCGTGATGCAACGCCACGAACGTAAAATTCAAACGTTACGTGGATTGCGTGCCATTGCGGAGCAGGATTAAACGCATACAACCTGATTTCACACTTCCTCATGTCTCTAAATGAAACGTGGGGAATTTTTTTGTGGTTAGAGTTTAGGAGAATGTTGTAAAGTTGGTCAATTCGTCTAACAGTGTTGTAAGAAAGACGTATTACATCATCTAACAGTGTATAACTAGATAGAAATAACTGTTTAAATAAACAAGTCAAGGAGTCATGAATCGAATGGATAAATCTATCCGTAAAAAGCGGATTTTTTATAGTCTAGTGTTTTTAGTCAGTGGAAGTATCCTTTTAGCGACCTGGATGAAGGTGCAACAGGATCGAGCAAACGCAACTGTCCTACCACGTTCTTCGATTACAGCCATCGATTTTAGTCCTCAACAAGACACCGTGATGTTGGTCTATCCAGGACAGGGAAAAGGGAAAACGAATGATCCTGAACTTGCTTACAGTTCGATTGTCACGATCAACATGAAAGGACAGGTATTAAACGAACGTCAAATCCATGATCCTGCAATCACGAACATGACGCTTGTGCAAAAAACGTGTACGCCGAATGTGTTGTATGCCTCTGGCGCAGGATATCCGAATCACTTCCATACGTTCGATTTTACGAAACGACGGTTTGTTCAACATAGTGTGACGTATTTCAAACACGATCCCATGATGGAATCGATCAAACACTTTGGTCCGAATACATGGTTTAAGACGTTGAATTCATATAAAACCGGTACGCAGCGCTCGTCTCAAGGAACAGGATTTTCGCACACTTTTTCTAATTTTGATACAAAAGAAAACTATGAGACGCCTGCGCGATTCGAACCAGGAAACTCGATGATGATTGAATTGAAGCAGCATTTAGCGTATGCCAGTAATGGTAGCGAAGATGAACAAGAAGAAAAAGCGGCGATGATTTTTTTGGATAAGCGGACTGAAAAACCAGTCGTATATCGTAAAAGAGATGAGCCATATGCATACTCAGCACTTTATGGAAAGGATGATACGGCATACTTCGCTAGTACGGATGGCTGGATGATTCGGATTAATGAGGCGGGGCAACAAACCGAGCGATATTATCCGTTTCTTCAGAATACGAATTTTGATAGTACCGATCCAATTCGAATGATCGATGCAACACAAGGGATTCAAGTCGTTCAACAATTTCCTCATGATAATCAAAATCGGGACCGCCACATCCTAGTCAAATGGACGTTCGGTCAATCATTCTCGGTCCAGGAAATCAAACCGAAGTTTTGGAAAGCAGACAAATGGTACAAGTACTTATATATTCATCCCAAGACGAAAAAATCATACTTCATCGAATTTGACCCTGAACACCCGGATAAAGGGAAACTGCTCATTACGAATCAAAAGTATAAGTTGCTTCACGAGATGCCGGTTGAAGGACCGATTGGAATCGACTTTGTGATTGAGTGAGACAAGGGGGAAGATGTTTTGAACCGTATCGAGCGATTTGAATTTGAATTTGAAGAAAAAGCGGGAGACCGACTTCCGTTGTTCACGTATCTAGAGCAACAGCAATCAGATTGGTCTTCTTTACAAGATGATGAAGCGCGTGAGGGAAACTTTCACGTAAGTATGTGGATCAGTGGAGAGAAGATTTCCTGGTCATATGACGTGCGAGAACGGGATGAAGCGACACAAGCATATCGGTTTAGCATTTTCATGCAACGCTGGAAAAACATCTGGGAATGGGATCAGCAGCGTCATTTGCTTAGTGGAAACGCATTTGGAATTCATCAAACACTAGCCGACTCCGTCAGGACATCTGCCAAGTCTGAAGCACATTTGGAATGGGCATTGAACGAGCTTGCTGGCTACGATGCGGAAGGACTACTCTTTTATTTTGGTCCCGGACCGTGGGACGACTTTCAGGACGCAGATGATGAGCTGGATATGTTTCTCGAGTTCGATGAGATCAACTCAAAAGAGAAGATGCGTACGGAAGGGCTGTATTTTGATTACGATACCCAGCGCTGGATCGACATTCCGGCGTCGTTACCCGTCATTGGTGAGACGATGCTCGTGATGTATCGCCAACTATACGAATGATTCATTTGGTCAAAAAAAGCTCACGACTCGGAAATTGAGACGTGAGCTTTTGTATTAGAATAATTCGTTGATCGGTGTGTCACCTTCGAGCAGTGTGACGACTTGCTTCGACGCCTTGTCGTGACCGATTGCAGCTAGAATAACGCGTGCGACATCTTCACGCGGAATTTTTTTAGTTGCTTGCTCGGACGGATCCGTCGTGACGTTTCCTGTGCCAGCTTCATCGGATAGTCCGCCTGGGCGAAGAATCGTGTAGTTGAGTGACGATTCCTTCAGGACACGATCCGCGTAGCGTTTTGCAATGTAATACGGCTTCATGCTGTCGGACCATGTTTCCGGCGAATCGGCATTCAAGGCACTGACCATGATGAACTGTTTTGCATTGATTGCTTCCGCTGCTTCAATCGCTTTGACAGCACCGTCGAAATCGATCAGCATCGTCTTGTCCGCTCCTGTGTGACCGCCGGATCCTGCCGTAAAGATGACGACATCTGATCCTTGTAATGCATCAGTGATCGTCGCGACGTCCGCTTCCAGATCGAGATGGACCGGGGTATGACCTAATTTCTCAAAATCACTGAACTGGTCCTTGGAACGTAATCCTACTTTGACATCGTGCTCCGAATCCTGCAGTAAGCGAGCAGCGTGACGACCTACTTTACCATTTGCACCAATGATGAAAATCTGACTCATGTTCCATTCCTCCATTTCACGATTTGATGATTCTGTTTCAGTATGGAAAAGACGAAGGGATTCTGTAAAGAGAGACGACTTGTAGAACTGTAACCGTCATCAAAATATCTTTTTAATGCTTTTATGCATAAAATCATCAAATTATCTTGAAATCACGTGTAAGTGTGGTAGGATAATGACTATTACCCACACCGAAAATCATTTGGGTTAAATTGTAGCAATATTCGGTGAATGGGCAACGACGAAACAGAAAGGAGAGATACGATGAGAAAGAAACCATGGCTACTGGCAGGACTTGTTTTGACAGGCGTTGCCGCTTGGACGATTTGGAATCAACAGACGGATGCCAAAGCACATGACATCTTCGAAGACCACAAGCTGGTCGTCGGGACGACGGGGGATTATAAGCCCTTTACATACTGGAACGAGGAACGGAATCGTTATCAAGGCTTTGATATCGATGTCATCCAAGCGTTTGCCAAAGCAGCAAATCTTGATGTGACGTTCGTCAAGACGACATGGCCGACATTATCGGAGGATACGAAATCAGGCAAGTTTGATATCGCTGTCGGTGGCATCACGAAGAAAGTCGAGCGCGAGGTCGTCGGAGACTTTACATCGTCGTATTTCTCCTTTCAAAAAGCACCGCTTGTAAAGAAGAAAGATGTCGAACGCTTGAATTCGCTCGCTGCAATCAATGATCTAGCAGTCAAAATCGGTGTCAATCCGGGTGGCACGAACGAAGCGTTCGTGAAGAAGCATTTTCCGAAAGCAGATGTGACCGTCTTTGAGAACAACTTGGACATCCCGAAAGCCGTAAAAAGCGGACAAGTCGATGTCATGGTGACGGACGACATCGAGGCGTTGCATTACGCGACAGAACTCGATCTTGCGGTGCCGAAACTGACAGAGGCATGGGAACCAGCCGAGATGGCATATTTGATGAAACCGGACCAAAAACAGCTTGGAGACGTTTTCCGAGTCTGGATTGAAAGTGCAGAAGGGCAAGAACAGGTTGAACAACTAAAGAAAAAATGGAACATCGTCTCGACGCGTGAGACGGTCGGAGCGAAAGGAGTGGGAGCACATGAGTAAATGGGGATGGATCGTCGTCGGAGGTGGCGTCCTGTTTGCGAGCTTATTGACGCTATGGCAAGCGGAGCAACCACGACGTGTACAAG
>NZ_WBYY01000078.1:0-13389 GCF_048985645.1 Exiguobacterium sp. A1_3_1
GACCGGAACAGAAGAAGCGACAAGTGAGCAGTATATCGAAGACAGATATACCGTCCGCTCTTTTGAAACACAGACGTTACATCGTCGGGAAGATATCGGAAGTGATGAATTAAAGCGCGTCTTTACGGCATTTCGAAAACGGGTCGAGGCGAAAGGGACCTTCTACGATCCACTCGATCCACCAACCGGTATTCAGCTAATAAAAGAGGAATCAGTTGAAGCGGCCCCAGAGACCGCGTTCCCATTTCGGGGAGGCGAATCAGCGGGAAGGGCACGCCTTCAGGAATATCTCGCCGAGCCCGTATTCACCTATAAAGAAACACGGAATGGGTTCTTACGAAATGATTCTTCGAAGTTGTCTGCCTGGCTAGCGAACGGTTCACTCTCACCGCGCCGCGTCATGGCTGAATTACAAGAAACCGAGCGAAAACAGGGAGCGAATGAATCGACGTACTGGTTGTATTTCGAATTGTTATGGCGTGACTTCTTCCATTTGACGATGCGTGAGACAGGAAGCCGTCTGTTCCGTGCGAGCGGATTACAAGAAGGTCAATACACGTGGAAGGCGGACCAGCTGGCTGTCGAACGCTGGATAGAAGGAAAAACTGGTGTGCCATTCGTCGACGCCTTCATGAACGAGATTCGCGAGACGGGATGGATGTCGAACCGCGGCAGGCAGATCGTTGCCAGTTATCTAATTCATGAATTAGAGCAGGACTGGCGCATCGGAGCGCGATATTTCGAACAGCAGTTGATCGACTATGATGTCGCTTCGAATTATGGGAACTGGGCGTTCATCGCGGGTGTTGGGAATGCAACACGCACACCACGATTTGATCCTGCATTCCAACAACAACGATATGATCCGAATCAACACTTCACGAAACGTTGGACCTGAAAAAAGCATCTTTTTCTGGAGTGGGAAGTAGTTGCATTTCAGAGGGGAGGATGCTATATTAAATGCATCAGATGGGGTTCCTGAATTGTACGAGAGCCGCCTTTTATCTTTGAGCCACTCTTTTTTGATAGGGAGTTTGACGTTCCAACTAGTAGTACATGCCTCGTAACACAGCAGGAGGACGTACGAATAGGAATCGGATAAGACACCCACCTGCACAGCAGGTTCAAAAATAAGGTATCGACACGGCACTTCGGGTCCCATCGTCTTATTATTTTGTTGTTTGACACGTCGCATGACGTTTTTTTTTATGATATAATTCCGAGTAAAACAGTATGAGTATTGTGAGGTTATGAGATGTTACATCAATTTTCGCGTAATGAATTAGCAATCGGTAAAACTGGACTTGACGCATTGGCATCCAAGTCCATCGCTATTCTGGGTATCGGTGGTGTTGGATCGTTCTCAGCAGAAGCACTTGCCCGCAGTGGTGTAGGTCGTTTGATTCTTGTCGATAAGGACGATATCGACATCACGAACGTCAACCGACAAATCCATGCTTTGCTTCCGACGGTTGGTCAACCGAAGGTCGATGCGATGGCAGAACGTCTTGCGTTAATCAATCCGGATCTTGAAATCGTTCGCTTGAAGATGTTCTACAATGAAGAGACATTCGAGTCGTTCTTCGAACAGCAACCGGATTATGTCATCGATGCATCGGACACGGTCTCGTTCAAGATTCACTTGATTCAGGAATGTAAGAAACGTAACATTCCAATCATCTCAAGCATGGGGATGGCGAACAAGATGGATCCAACACGCATCAAGATCGTTGACATCAAAGATACAAGTTATGATCCACTAGCGAAGGTCATTCGGACGAAACTCCGGAAAGCCGGCATCCATAAAGGTGTTCCTGTCGTCTTCTCTGATGAACCGCCCGTTAAGATCATCGAAGAAGTCCGTCAAGTCGTCGGAAACTATGCGGCTGCAATTCGTAAGGCAAAGATGCCGCCAAGTTCGAATGCGTTCGTTCCATCAGTTGGTGGATTGATCGCAGCGAGCTACGTCATCAACGAGATCGTCCGTGAAGCCGGCGTGACGATCGAACGCGTTCGTTAAAAAAAAGCGACCTTATGGTCGCTTTTTCTGATGTGTGGCTGTTTGTTTGTTCCAAAAATCAAGTCGAGCTTGCAGTTGTTTCTCAAAACCGCGTGGGCTTGGACGATAAAAGACCGGTTTTGTCCGGGCAAGGTTCTCCGGCCAGTAATTCTGTGGCACATAGGCATGTTCGAAGTCGTGCGGGTACTGATAGGTGACGCCATTCCCAAGTGCCGCTGCCCCCGGATGATGGGCATCGCGCAAATGTGGCGGTACCGGACCGCCGTCTGAACGGCGAACGAGTGTCAATGCTTGATCGATTGCTGAGATGACAGCATTCGATTTCGGTGCCGTCGCGAGATATAAGACGGTTTCAGCGAGCGGAATCCTTGCTTCAGGGAAACCGACGTACTCGCACGCGCGTGCGCAGGCATCTACCATCAATAACGCTTGCGGATCAGACAGACCGATGTCTTCTGCCGCATGGACGTAGAGACGCCGTACGATGAAGCGCGGACTTTCGCCAGCTTCAATCATGACAGCGAGCCAGTAGAGCGCAGCGTCGGGATCGGAACCCCGAATCGATTTGATGAAGGCGGAGATGACATCATAATGCCGATCGCCGTCCTTATCGTACTTCAATGCTTTTTGTTGAATCGATTCCTCGGCGACAGCGAGATCGATCGTGATCTGACCATCGATTTCCGGTGTCGTCAAGACCGCGAGTTCAAGCGCATTCAATAATGCCCGGTAATCGCCATCCGACAACTTGACGTAATGATCGATCGCGTCATCCGTGATCGTGATCGGATATTTGCCAAGACCACGCTCTTCGTCCTTCAGGGTGCGGGCGAGGACGATTCGTAAATCGTCTGCCGTCGGGGGCTCGAAACGAAAAACCGTTGCCCGCGACAAGAGAGCGGCATTGACCTCAAAACTCGGATTTTCAGTCGTCGCCCCGATCAACGTGATCGTACCTGCTTCGAGCGCTGGCAGTAAGGCGTCTTGTTGCATCTTATTGAATCGATGGATCTCATCGAGAAAGAGAATCGTTTTTTGATCCTCGAACTGAAGACGGGCTTCGGCTGCTTTTAAAATTTCCCGTAATTGTTCCAGTTTCGCCGTGACCGCGTTCAATTGCTCGAACGCTGATTTCGTATAACTGGAGATGACACGCGCGAGCGTCGTCTTACCGGTTCCGGGTGGACCGTAAAAAATGACGGTTCCGAGACGATCGGCTAAGATGGCACGCCGCAGGAGCGTCGTCTCTCCAATCAGATGGCGTTGTCCGACGATTTCATCCAGATTCTGCGGACGCATTCGATTCGCGAGCGGTCCGGCAGGTGACTGGGATTCAAATAAATGTGCCATACACATACGCTCCTTCCACTTTTAGCTACTACTATACTAGAAAGGATGATCCTTCGCATGATGAAAATCTCGACGAAAGGGCGATATGGTCTGACGATCATGATCGCACTCGCGAAAGAAGCTGAATCTAAACCATTATCCCTAAAAAAAATCGCGCAGATGTATGACCTATCTGAGCATTATCTTGAACAGTTGATTGCCCCCCTTCGTAATGGAGGTCTCGTCAAAAGTGTACGCGGTGCTTACGGCGGGTATAAGCTCGGTCGTGAAGCGCAAAACATCACAGCGGGTGAAATCATCCGCCTGCTTGAAGGACCACTCGTCGTCGTCGAAGGCGATGCGTGTGACGAGGTCACAAAACGCAAACTGTGGGATAAAATCCAGCAAGCAGTCGATCAAGTACTCGATTCAACGACGCTACAAGACTTAGCGGAAGAAGAAGATACAGGATACATGTTCTATATTTGAGAGGTGAAAACGAATGAATTACTTTGACCACTCGGCGACGACGCCGATGCGTCCGGAAGTCCTTGAGGCGATGACGCCTTATTTGCTCGAACAGTATGGCAACCCATCTAGTGTCCACGCGGCTGGTCGGTCTGCTCGGGCAGCAATTGACAAAGCACGCCGGCAGATCGCACAAGAATTGAACGCGAAACCAACCGAACTGATTTTCACGAGCGGTGGAACGGAATCGGATAATTATGCAATCTTCGGTGCGGCTGAGGCGGCGCGTGAAAAAGGGCGTCATCTCATTACGACACGGTTTGAGCACCATGCTGTATTGCATGCGTTCGAAGAGCTCGAAAAACAAGGCTATGACGTCACGTATCTCGATGTTCCAACTACAGGCGTCGTCTCATTGACTGCCTTGCAAGAAGCCGTCCGGGAAGATACGACACTCGTATCGATCATGTTCGGCAACAATGAAGTCGGAACGATTCAGCCGATTGCGGCATTCGGTCAATTTTTACGAGAACGCGGTATTTTATTCCATACGGACGCGGTGCAAGTGTTCGGAAAACAAGCAATCGATGTCGAAGCGTTACAGGTCGATCTTTTATCCGCGTCTGGTCATAAAATCAATGGTCCAAAAGGAATCGGATTGTTGTATGTGCGGACTGGTGTGAAGTTGGCTCCTCAAACGTTCGGAGGAGAACAGGAACGCAAGCGTCGCGCTGGTACGGAGAACGTACCGGGAATCGTCGGTTTAGCGAAAGCGCTCGAACTGATGATCGCAGAGCGCGATCAACAACAGGACCACATCAAACAACTGCGTAGCGTTTTGCTAACGCGATTGGATGAAAGTGGCGTCACTTACGAAGTCAACGGTGTTGAAGGATTGCCGAATGTCCTCAATCTTTACTTCCCGCGGATTGAAATCGAACCGTTCCTGATCATGCTTGATATGCGTCAAATGGCCGTATCGAGCGGGAGTGCATGTACGGCAGGGTCCGTCGAACCTTCGCATGTCTTATCAGCGATGTATGGCGAAGATGAACGGACACGAGCATCGGTCCGGATCAGTTTTGGTCACGGAAATGAGCTCGCGCAAGTCGAACTACTCGCACAAGCCTTGCAAGATGTCGTAAAATCGTTTCAGAATTAACTAAGAGGTGAAATAAATGAATACACGAGCGAAAGCCCCGAGTGAAACGACAGTCGTCGTTGGGATGTCGGGCGGTGTCGATTCTTCTGTGACGGCTCATTTATTAAAAGAGCAAGGCTATAACGTCATCGGAATCTTCATGAAAAACTGGGATGACACGGATGAGAACGGCTTTTGTACGGCGACGGAAGATTATGAAGACGTCATCGCGGTAGCCAATCAAATCGGCATTCCGTACTATGCAGTCAATTTCGAGAAAGAGTACTGGGATAAGGTCTTCACGTACTTCCTCGATGAATATAAACTCGGTCGGACACCGAATCCGGACGTCATGTGTAACAAGGAAATCAAGTTCAAAGCCTTCCTCGATCACGCGATGCGTCTTGGTGCCGATTTCGTCGCGACAGGGCACTATGCGCGTGCCGTCTATGAGGATGGAGAACATAAATTGCTTCGAGGCGTTGATGCAAACAAGGATCAAACATATTTCTTGAATCAATTGTCGCAAGAGCAAATCGCGAAGGCGATGTTCCCGATCGGGCACATGGAAAAATCAGAAGTGCGCCGGATCGCAGAAGAAGCGAACCTCGCAACGGCGAAGAAAAAAGACTCGACAGGCATTTGCTTCATTGGCGAGCGGAACTTCAAACAGTTCCTCGGTCAATATCTGCCGGCGCAACCCGGTGAGATGCGGACACTTGACGGCAACGTCATGGGACGTCACGATGGATTGATGTACTATACGATGGGGCAACGTCATGGACTCGGTATCGGTGGCGACGGAGAGCCTTGGTTCGTCGTCGGGAAAAATTTAGAGGAGAACATCCTCTATGTCGATCAAGGATTCCATAACGAATTGTTGTATTCGGAAGGATTACTTGCTTCAGATGTCAGCTGGACATCTGAGCGTCCGGTCGGTGAGACATTCCGTTGTACGGCGAAATTCCGTTACCGTCAACAAGATACAGCCGTCACGGTTCGTGTCCTCGAAGATGGACTCGATGTTTCATTTGACGAGCGTCAACGAGCAATCACACCAGGACAAGCAGTCGTATTCTATGATGGGGACATCTGCCTCGGTGGTGCGACGATCGATGCAGCCTATAAAGCAGGCGAACGCCTCGCTTATCTAGCGTAAGGAGCAAAAGAAGATGAACTATAATGAAGTAGGATTCCGGCATCTAGAAGCTGGAAATTATGAATTAGCAGCGCAAGCGTTTAACGACGCGATCGAAGAAAATCCAAAAGATCCGACAGCGTACGTCAATCTTGGAACATTACTCCAATCGATGAACGACGCTGATCGTGCCCTTCGTTTTTATGATCGGGCACTGATGATCGATAATACGTTTGCGAGTGCCTATTATGCAAAAGGGGCGCTGTTCTTTGCTGCCGACAAACTCGTCGAAGCAGAGGAATCATTGCGGGCAGCGTTATTATATGGACTTGACGACGCGGATCTCCATTTCATGCTGGGGATGACGTATCAAAAACTTGGTGATCCAGTACGTGGCTTACCTCGTCTACAACGCGCGTCAGAATTAAACGGTGTCGATATCGAGATCGCGTTTCAATACGGACTTGCCTTAGCGCAAAACGAGAAGTTGGAAGAAGCGGTCGAGATGTTCGAGCACGTCTTGATGCTTGACGAAACGCATACGGATGCACGATACAATTATGCGATTGCTCTTGCTTTCCTCGGTCAACAGGAAGCCTGTTATGCAGAACTCGAAGCCGTTCTTGCCTACCAGCCGGAACACGCCCTTGCGCGGGACGCGAAAGCGAAGATGGATGCGTTATTAAAACAAGCAGACTGATATAAAAAAGACGATTCCGCTTGGAGTCGTCTTTTTTATGCTATTTAATTCCCAACTTCACGGATGACACGAAGTGGTGGACCGGAAAAGTCTTCATAGGCTTCATCCATGTTTTTCGTGTACAGTTCGATGACGTTATTTTCCGTATCCTTGAAATAAGCAGAATGCTCTTTTTGATTCGAGGTCTCCTGTTCGTCCCATTCTCTGAGCTTCACGGTGATCGATGCTTCCCGCAATTGATTCAAGGCTTGCTGGAACTCGTCCTTCTCAACGTAGAAAGCACAGTGGACATGGACACCACCTTCATCGTACAACGTGTCCCATTCGGACACTGGTAAGTGTTTGACGGTCCGTTCTTCCATCGTAAAGTCCCGTTTCAGCCACAGACCGAGTCGAGTGTTACCGCCAATGTAGAGCCACGTTGCCCAAACCCCATCTTGCTTAGATTGTTCTTTGCTCGGTTCAGCGTCCTCAGGAGCCCATTGCTCGACGACTGGAATGCCTAGTGTCCCATTCCAAAAGCCGACCGCACGATCCATATCCTCGACTTCAAGTACTAATTCACACAATCCTGCAATCGGTAAACGTGCCATCCTTAAACTCCTCCTCTTAACGAAATGTTTCAGGGTATCTTTCCCTGATTTAAAATCCGGTAAACGAATGCTATGATGAAAGCAGCGAATGAAAAAGAGAGAAAGAAGGTGGAGTGATGGAGCACCCCCATCAAGTCGTCGGGCGCGTCAAACGTGTGCTCTTTTCTTCTGAAGAAGAAGCACACTCCATTGTATTGGTCGCCGTCAAAGAAAAGAACTTTGAACTGAAAGAAACCGAGCTCGTCATCACGGGTACTGGGGTTGGGATCGAACTCGGAGGAACGTATCAAGCATTCGGTCGTCTCGTCGATCATCCCCGGTTCGGAAAACAACTGAAGGCGGAGCTGATTCGACGATCGGTTCCGATGACAAAACATGCGACGATCCGCTTCTTGACGAATGGTTCGTTCACCGGCATTGGTCCGAAGACAGCGAAAAATATCGTCGATGCTCTCGGAGAAGAGGCAGTGGATCTCATTTTGAAAGATGAACGGGTACTGAATCAGGTGCCTGGGTTAAAACAAAAACAAGCTGACATCATCTTGAGTCGACTCGCCACGTTATACGGTGTCGATCAGTTGATGCTGTTCTTAGCACCGTTTGATGTTACACCGAAGCTAGCGGCAAAGATTTATGCTGCTTACGAAGGGGACGCCATGGCGCGAATACGAGAGAATCCATATTCCTTGATGTATGAAGTGAATGGGATTGGTTTTAAGACAGCCGATCATATCGCATCACATCTTGGACTCGTCGGATTACACCCGGAGCGCGTCGCTGCTTCGATCATGCACATATTAGAACAAGAAGCAGGAGAGGGACATGCCTTTGCGACAGTCGACTCGCTATTGCAACGGGCGCCCCGGTTGCTTGGTGAAGACCCAGGGGAACGGCTAGAACAAGCGATTGAACTGTTGCTCGCTGAAGATAAGGTCAAGCTCGAAGAAGGCTGTTTGTATTTACCGACGATCTTTTATGCCGAAGTCCGAGCGGCGAAGGAACTGGCGCGCGTCATGGCGAACGGTGCCGAACAGGAAGTCGATGTCGCGACGATCCTTGAAGCAATCGGGCATCTCGAAGAACAGTTTGGCATGGAATATGCGGCGCAACAGCGGGAAGCGATCGAGTTAGCGGTCAAAGCACCGTTAATGGTTCTGACAGGTGGACCCGGTACCGGTAAGACGACTGTTATCAAGGGAATTTTACATGCCCTGCAAGAAATTCATGATTGGCCGCTTGAGAAAAGTCGCGTCAAGACGGGGGATGTCTATCCGTACGTTCTTGTCGCACCGACCGGACGCGCCGCTAAACGTCTATCGGAAGCAACGGACGTCCCAGCGATGACGATTCATCGTCTATTGAAGTATGACGGAACGAACTTTCAGCTAAATGAAGATCAGCCGATCACGGGGAAAGTACTGATCATCGATGAGTCGTCGATGATTGATATCTACTTGTTATCGAGTCTGCTCCGTGCTGTGCCGAACGGCATGAAAATCTTGTTCGTCGGTGACCGCGATCAGTTACCATCCGTCGGTCCAGGGCAGGTTCTGGCAGATTTGATGGATACGGAAGGGATTCCCGTCGTTCGTTTGAACGTCGTCCATCGCCAAGCGGAAGATTCTTCGATTTTACGGCTCGCGCACGATTTGAAGAACCGGACGACGTCAGCTGATTTGTTATCACCACTTGCGGATCGTCGCTTTTACACCGCGTCTCCGCAAGAGACGTTACGCGGCATCTCAGCCTTCGCGGAAAAAGCACTCGCAAAAGGGTATTCGAAATTCGATGTTCAGGTTCTTGCACCGACTTACCGTGGTCAGGTCGGAATCGACGAACTGAATGTCGCCTTGCAACGCGTCTACAATCCGGAGGAACCGAAGAAACGTGAAGTCAAACAAGGCACCCGGATTTACCGGACCGGGGACAAGATTCTTCAACTCGTCAACAATGCGGAAGAGAACGTCTATAACGGAGATATCGGCGAAATCGTCAATATCTTCTTCGCCAAAGAAAACGTCGACAAGGTGGATAAGATCATCGCCCGCTTCGACCAGACGGAAGTCGAGTACAACCGGAGTGACTGGGATCAATTCACGCATGCCTACGCGATTACGATTCACAAGGCACAAGGGTCCGAGTTTCCGATCGTCTTGATGCCGGTCTATTTCACGGGAGCATTCAAGCATTCCCGAAACTTGATTTATACGGCGGTCACCCGTGCGAAGTCGAGTTTATTATTGTTCGGCGACCCACGAGCGTTTCATAAAGCGTCGCAAGAAGAGGAGCCTCGGCGCCGAACACGATTGATTGAACGACTCGGTGGGGTGACAAAGACTTGACGGATGCTGTGCGATAGGTAATAATCACGATAGATGAATGGACGTAACACGTTGATGGAAGATAAGTAAAAGGAAAACTCGAGTCCAGAGAGAAGTGAGTCTGCTGCAATCACTTTCTCGAGTTCCTTTGAAGCTCCTTCCGGAGTCGGGTGTAAACACCTGCGGGTCATCCCCGTTATCAGATGTTCGAGGTAAGCAATGGATTGCTTACGAACGAGGGTGGTACCACGGAAGCGATGCTTTCGTCCCTTTTCAGGGATGAAGACATCGCTTTTTTGCGTCCAAATAAACCAATGGGGGTAACTGTTCATGAAAGCTCTAAAACCATTAACGGGTGCACAAATCCGTCAGATGTATCTTGATTTCTTCCAAAGCAAAGGGCATGCGATCGAACCGAGTGCTTCACTCGTACCGGTCGAGGATCCATCGCTCTTGTGGATCAACTCGGGGGTTGCGACACTCAAGAAGTATTTCGATGGTCGTGTCATTCCTGATAATCCACGTATCGTCAACGCACAAAAATCAATCCGGACGAACGATATCGAAAACGTCGGGAAAACAGCACGTCACCATACGTTTTTCGAGATGCTCGGAAACTTCTCTGTCGGTGATTACTTCCGTGAAGATGCGATCAAATGGGGCTGGGAACTCTTGACGAGTGATGACTGGTACGGTCTTGACCCAGAACGTCTCTCGGTCACGATTCACCCGGAAGATGACGCAGCGCGTCAAATCTGGCTTGAACTCGGCGTACCGGCTGAACGGATCATTCCACTTGAAGATAACTTCTGGGAAATCGGTGAAGGTCCATCTGGTCCGAACACGGAAATCTTCTTCGACCGTGGACCTGCTTTTGGAGACGATCCGAACGATTCAGAACTCTACCCAGGTGGCGAAAACGAACGTTACCTAGAGATCTGGAATATCGTCTTCAGTCAGTATAACCACGATGGACACGGCAACTACACGGAACTTCCGCGTAAAAACATCGATACAGGAATGGGACTCGAACGGATGGCATGTGTCATGCAGGACGTGCCGACGAACTTCGATACGGATCTGTTCATGCCGATCATTCACAAAACTGAAGAGATCAGCGGTAAAATCTACCGTGATGATTCGAAACTCGATGTAGCATTCAAAGTCATCGCAGACCACATCCGTACCGTATCATTCGCGATCGGTGATGGTGCGCTTCCTTCGAATGAAGGACGCGGATATGTCCTTCGTCGTTTACTACGCCGTGCGGTTCGATATGCGAAGATGCTTGGAATCGAGCGTCCGTTCATGTATGAACTCGTCGATACGGTCGGGAACGTCATGGTCGACTTCTACCCACAAGTGCCAGAAAAAGCGGACTTCATCAAACGCGTCATCAAAAACGAAGAAGAACGTTTCCATGAGACACTGCATGACGGTCTTGCAATCTTGAACACGGTCGCTCAGACGTCTAAGGCGAACGGTGAGCATGTCATCAGTGGTGAAGATGCGTTCCGTCTGTATGACACGTATGGTTTCCCACTCGAATTGACAGTCGAGTATGCGGAAGATCATCAGATGTCTGTCGATGAAGAAGGCTTCAAACTAGCGATGGATGCACAACGTCAACGGGCGCGTGCAGCGCGTGAAGAGAGTGGTTCGATGCAACAGCAATCGGAAGTCCTCTCGACGCTAAAAGATAAAAGTACGTTCGTCGGCTATACCGACCTTAAGGCGGATGCGAAAATCATCGCAATGTTGCATGATGGAGAACGAGTCACAGAAGTCGCTGCTGGTGAAGAAGCACAAGTCATTCTCGACATCACACCGTTCTACGCTGAAAGTGGTGGTGAAGTCGCGGATACAGGAACAATCGAAGGCAAAGACTTCGTTCTTGATGTCAAAGATGTTCAAAAAGCACCAAACGGTCAAAACCTGCATACGGTCATCGTTCGTACAGGGATCGCAACGGAAGCTGCAGACGTCGTTGCAACAGTCGAAGCAGCAGAGCGTAAAGCCGTCACGAAAAATCACACGGCAACACACTTGCTTCATAAAGCTTTGAAAGATACGCTCGGAACACACGTCAACCAAGCGGGATCACTCGTTTCTCCAGACCGTCTTCGTTTCGACTTCTCACACTTTGGTGCAGTGACACAAGAAGAGTTGACGAAGATTGAACAAGACGTCAACCAAGCAATCTGGGCATCACTACCGGTTGATATCGAAGAGATGAACATCGCTGATGCAAAAGCAAAAGGCGCGATGGCATTGTTCGGTGAGAAATACGGTGAAACGGTCCGTGTCGTCTCAGCAGGCACGTACTCGATCGAGTTGTGTGGCGGTATCCACGTCGGGAACACAGCAGAAATCGGCTTGTTCAAGATCGTTTCAGAGTCCGGGATCGGTGCAGGTACACGCCGAATCGAGGCGGTAACGGGTGCAGGCGCGTATCGTGTCATGAATCAGCACTTGGAAACACTCGAACAAGCAGCAGCTGTCTTGAAGACGAAGACGACAGAAGTTCCTGTTCGCATCGAAGCACTGCAACAACAGCTCCGTGAGACGGAACGGGCGAATGAATCGTTGCAAGCAAAACTTGCGAACATCGAAGCTGCTTCATTGAAGGACGATGTTGAGGAAATCAACGGTGTGCGTGTGCTTGCGAAACGCGTCGACGTCTCAGATATGGATGCTCTTCGCGGTATGATGGACGAGTTGAAGAGCTCGCTCGGATCGGCAATCATCGTTCTCGGAAGTGCGCAAGGCGAGAAAGTCAATCTCGTCGCAAGCGTCTCAAAAGATTTAATCGACCAAGGATATCATGCTGGTAAATTGATCAAGGAAGTCGCAACACGCTGCGGTGGTGGTGGTGGCGGTCGCCCTGACATGGCTCAAGCTGGTGGAAAAGATGCGTCGAAATTAGAAGAAGCACTCGCGTACGCTTCACAATACGTGCAATCACTGGCATAATAGAAACGTAGTGTATATGAAAGAGGTGATGAACGTGAGTCAGATGGATCAAACGATGAAATTCAACTTTCCGGAAGACGATAACAAAGCAGCGACACGTGATGTGTTGTTGACGGTCTATCATGCTTTAGAAGAAAAAGGATATCATCCGATCAACCAAATCGTCGGCTATCTCCTTTCAGGAGATCCTGCTTACATTCCTCGTCATAATGACGCACGTAATTTAATTCGTAAGATTGAACGCGACGAATTGCTCGAAGAACTCGTGAAATCTTATTTGGCGGAGAGTGGAAATTCAAAATGAAACGTGCAATGGGACTAGATGTCGGTTCGAAGACGATCGGGGTAGCGGTCAGTGACTTGATGGGCTGGACGGCGCAAGGCGTCGAGACGGTCAAGTGGACGGAACCGGATTACCCAGAAGCCTTCAAACGGCTCGATGTCATCATGAAGACATACAATGTCGAAATCCTAGTCATTGGTCTTCCGAAAAACATGAACGGTTCCATCGGTCCCCGCGCAGAAGCAAGTGAAGCTTTTGCGAAGGAAATCGAACAGCATACCGGGCTTGAAGTCGTCTTCATGGATGAACGGTTGACGACGATGCAAGCAGAACGGATGCTGATCGATGCCGATGTCAGCCGTAAAAAGCGTAAACAAGTCATCGATAAGATGGCTGCCGTCATGATCCTGCAATCGTACTTGG